>PNNE01000206.1 GCA_013824055.1 Rhodobacter sp.
GGGCGAGGCTGACCCGAAGGGGCTGGTGCGGGAAAGCTACCGGATCGAGGGGATCACGGCTGGCGAGTGCCGGTCGATCTTCATGGACTGGGCGCTGTCGATCCCCGTCGGCGCGCAGGTGACGGATGCCGTCCGTACCCTGATCGCGACCTATGCGCTGGCCGAACCGGATCACCCGATGTCCGAGGTTCTGAAACAGGCCCTGACGGCCCCCGACAGCCCCCGTCGCCGGGGGGGCCGCATCGGGCGACAGGGCCTGAGCTCTTAAGCGCCGCGGGGCAGGGCGGCGGCTTCCCGCGCCAGGGTGGTGATCGTGGCCCAGTCGCCCCTGGCCATCGCCTCCTTGGGGGCCACCCAGCTGCCACCGACACAAAGGATGTTGGTCAGCGCCAGATAGCCCGGCGCGATCTTCAGGCTGATCCCGCCGGTCGGGCAGAACTTCACCTGTGGAATGGGCGAGCCGATCGACCTGAGATACGCAGCCCCTCCGGCCTGCTCGGCCGGGAAGAACTTCTGCACCGTGTAGCCCCGTTCCAGCAGCGCCATGATCTCCGTCGCCGTCGCGGCACCGGGAAGAAGCGGCAGCCCCTCATCCTCGCAGGCCGCGATGATCCGGTCGGTGGCCCCCGGAGACACCCCGAACCGCGCCCCCGCCGCCTTGGCAGCCTTCACGTCCGCCGGGGTCAGCAGCGTCCCGGCGCCGACGATCCCGCCGGGAACTTCGGCCATCGCCCGGATCGCATCCAGCGCGACGGGCGTGCGCAAGGTCACCTCCAGCGCGGGCAACCCGCCCGCAACCAGCGCTTTGGCCAGGGGTGCCGCATGGGCCAGATCGTCGATCACCAGAACGGGAACGACAGGGGCAAGCCGACAGATTTCAGCGGCTTTCGCGGATTGCTGGGCTGGGGTCACGGGTCGGCTCCTTCAGGCCCCGGCGTCGGGGAGGTGGATGATGCGGAAGCCTCCGGCGGGGATATTTGCGCCAGCATGAAAGCGCAAGGCAGGTGCTGACCCCCCACCTCGGGCCCGGTTCCGGGGGGAGGCAGGGGGCCTTTCACACTGGACGGTCATCGGCGTCCCCGCCTGTACCGTAACCGGAAGATGCACTGCCAATCCTTTCATACTGGTTAAAATATCCCCGCCGGAGGCAGCGAGTTTGCGACCGGGCGCTGCGGTCAAAGAACGAGGGCGCCGCCGGTGTCGGCGGAACCGGCATGACGTCGGAAGGCGGCGAAAAGCTCGCGGCCGATGCCGAACTCGTTGGCGGACAGGTCCACTGTCACCGGCGCGCGGGCATCGAAGTCGGGCGCCAGGACCGTCAGCGTTCCCGCCACCGCGTCAAGCCGCACCACGTCGCCATCGCGCAGTTTCGCCAGCGGACCACCGGCCGCCGCCTCGGGGGCGACATGGATCGCCGCCGGGACCTTGCCCGAGGCCCCCGACATCCGCCCGTCGGTCACCAGCGCCACCTTCAGCCCGCGGTCCTGCAGGACCGAAAGCGTCGGCGTCAGCGAGTGCAGTTCGGGCATCCCGTTTGCCTGCGGCCCCTGGAAGCGGACCACCACCACGGTGTCGCCGGTGAACTCTCCCGCCTTGAACGCCGCCTTCACCGCATCCTGGCTGTGGAACACCCGCGCCGGAGCCTCGATCACCTGCCGCTCTGGCGCCACGGCCGAGACCTTGATCACGCCGCGCCCCAGATTGCCAGTCAACTGCTTCAGCCCGCCCTGGGCAGCGAAGGGATTGGTCGCCGGCCGCACCACCTTTTCGTTGAGGCTGGTCTTCGGCCCGTCGCGCCAGGCAAGACGGCCGCCGGACAGCACCGGCTCTTGCCGGTAGGCCGCAAGACCGTCTCCGGCAACTGTCTTGGCATCGGGATGCAGCAGGCCTGCGTCCAGAAGCTCACCGATCAGGAACTGCAGGCCCCCCGCCGCGTGGAAGTGGTTCACGTCCGCCAGCCCGTTGGGATAGACCTTGGCCATCAGCGGCACGGCTTCGGACAGGTCGGCGAAATCCTGCAGGTCCAGGATCACGCCCGAGGCCCGCGCCATCGCCGGCAGATGCAGCACCAGATTCGTCGACCCGCCCGTGGCCATCAGCCCGACGATGCCGTTGACATAGGCCCGCTCGTCCAGGATCTCGCCCGCCGGGCGGAAGTCGTTGCCCAGGGCCGTGATCGCCGCCGCCCGTTCCACGGCCGCCGTGGTCAGCGCGTCCCGCAGCGGAGTGCCGGGGTTCACGAAGCTGGCGCCCGGCAGATGCAGGCCCATCACCTCCATCAGCATCTGGTTGGTGTTCGCCGTGCCGTAGAAGGTGCAGGTCCCCGGCCCGTGGTAGCTGGCCATCTCGGCCGCCATCAGCTCTTGGCGGCTGGCCTTGCCCTCGGCATAGGCGTTCCTGACCCGGGATTTCTCGTCGTTGGCGATGCCGGATGTCATCGGGCCCGCGGGGACGAAGACCGCCGGGATATGTCCGAAGGTCGCCGCCGCCATGATCAGGCCGGGCACGATCTTGTCGCAGACGCCAAGGTACAGCGCCGCGTCAAAGCAGTTGTGGCTCAGCGCCACCCCCGCCGAGAGCGCGATCACATCGCGTGAGAAGAGCGACAGCTCCATCCCCGGCTGGCCCTGGGTGACCCCGTCGCACATCGCCGGGACCCCGCCTGCGACCTGCACTGTCACCCCCGCCTTCGCCGCCGCGGCCCGGATCAGGTCAGGATAGCGCTCGAACGGCTGGTGCGCCGAAAGCATGTCGTTGTAGGCGGTCACGATGCCGAGATTCGGCACCCGGGCCGCGACCAGGGCGTCCTTTGCCGGACCCATCGCCGCATAGGCATGGGCCTGGTTGCCGCAGCTGAGATGCGCGCGCACCGGGCCGTTCGACACGGCCTTTGCCAAGCGTTCAAGATAGGTCCCGCGGCTGGCCTCGGATCGGGCACGGATGCGGTCGGTGACGCGGGCGATCTTGGGATGCACTGTCATTGTCAGGTCCTGCAGAGGGCGGTCACGAAGGGATATACCAGTTCCTGTTAGCGCTAACAACCAAGAATTGCCGCCACCCGCCCGACAATCTTGCCGGAGGGCGCAAAGCATCCGGCCGGGCCAGGGCTCGGCACGGGCCGGGATGCCCGTTGCATCCTGACCGGTCCGGGGCCAAAAGCCAACACCGCGACCAGGGGTGCGACGCGCTTGGCCCCCTTGTGGCACAAGGAGCGGTCGAAGCCGATCCCGAACCATGCGCCCGCCACCACCATCCGCGCCCCGGACGTGCTGGCCCCTGACGTGCTGGCCCCGGACGAGTTGGCCCCTGACGAGTTGGCCCCTGACGCACGCTTCACCCGAGGCGGCGCTGAAGTCACCTTCCGGGCGGGCGCGAAAGCGGCTATGCGGACGCAAGGCGGCGTCCGTCCGAAGGGGAGAGCCATGTCGGAAGATGAAGGTCAGAGCCGGGCTTATCCGGTCGTGCGGCTGAAGCCCAAGGCCGAGGCGCGGGCGATCCGGCACGGGTTTCCCTGGGTCTATGCCGACGAGCTGGTGACCGACCGGAGGACGCAAGGCCTGGAGCCGGGCGCGCTCGCCGTGCTCGAGGATGGCGAGCGGCGCCCCCTGGGGCTGGTGACGGTCAACGTGAAATCGAAGATCATCGCCCGGATGCTGGACCGCGACCCCGATGCGGTGCTGGATCAGGCCTGGTTCGAGGCGCGGCTGTCGCGGGCGCTGGCCCACCGGGCGCGGCTTTACGCAGACCCCTTCTACCGGCTTGTCCATGCCGAAGCGGACGGGTTGCCCGGCGTGGTCATCGACCGCTTCGGGGAGGTGGCCGTCGTCCAGCCCAACGCGGCCTGGGCCGAGGGCCACCTCTCCGACCTGGTTCAGGCGCTGGTTGCGCTGACCGGGGTTGCGACGGTCATCAAGAACGGCTCGGGACGGTCGCGCGGACTGGAAGGCCTGACCGAGGAGATGGCGGTGATCCACGGACCCGGGCCGGCGGGTCCGATCCCGGTGCCGATGAACGGTGCGACCTACATGGCCGACCTTCTGGGCGGTCAGAAGACCGGCCTCTTCTTCGACCAGCGCGAAAATCACCGCTTCGCGGCCCGGCTTGGCACTGGGGCGACTGTGCTGGACGTGTTCAGCCATGTCGGCGGCTTTGCCCTTGCGGCGCTGGCCGGTGGGGCTGTCCGGGCGCTGGCTGTCGATGCCTCGGCGACGGCGCTGACGCTGGCGGGGCAGGGGGCCCTGGCCTCGGGCTTTGCGGACCGATTCGAGACCCGGCAGGGCGATGCCTTCGAGGTGCTGGAGGCGCTGGGGGCCGAGGGCGCGCGTTTCGATCTGGTGATCTGCGACCCGCCGGCCTTTGCCCCGGCGAAACCGGCGCTGGAGGCGGGCCTGCGCGCTTATGAGCGCATTGCCCGGCTGGCCGCGCCGCTGGTGGCACCGGGGGGATACCTCATCCTCTGCTCCTGCTCGCATGCGGCCGACCTGCACGCCTTCCGCAACGCAAGCGCCCGCGGCATCGGGCGCGGCGGGCGGCGGGGGCAGATCATCCACACCGGCTTTGCCGGACCCGACCACCCGGTCCTGCCGCAACTGGCCGAGTCGTCCTACCTCAAGGCGCTGGCCTTCCGGCTGGACGGGTAGGGTGGGCAATACTGCCCACCCTACGCCTGCGCCAGGCGCGCCGAAGGCGGTCCTTGACGCCTGCGTCCTTTACCCCACGATCCTGCGCGAGATCCTGCAAGGCGCGGCCGAAGCCGGGCTCTTCCAGCCCGTCTTCTCGGACCGCATCCTGCGCGAATGGGTGCTGGCCACGGCGAAACTCGGCCCCGCCGCGCCGGTCATCGCGCAAGGCGAGGCGGCCACACTCCGCGCCGCCTTTCCCCGTGCCCTTGTCCGCGACCATCCCGAGATCGAGGCCCGCCTGATCCTGCCCGACACCAACGACCGCCACGTCCTGGCCAGTGCCATCGCCAGCGGGGCCGATGCCATCGTCACCTTCAACGCCCAGGATTTCCCCGGCCACATCCTGGCCGCCGAGAAGATCACCCGCCGCGACCCGGACGGCTTTCTCTGGGAACTCCAGTCGCGCCACCCCGAGGTCATGGCCCGGATCGTGGAAACCGTGCGCGCGAAGGCCGAGGCGGTCTCGGGGCAGCCGCAGCAGCTGAAACCACTGCTGAAACGCGCGCGGCTCTATCGTCTGGGAAAGGCGTTGGGAGCTTAGGCCAAATTCCTTCGCAGGAATTTGCAAATCTTTTCGAAAAGATTTGCGCCTCAGCCGACCCAGCGCGCCTCGTTGGCTTCGATCGCCGCGATCCGCTCTTCGGTCTTGGGGTGGCTCATCAGCCAGGCCGGAATCCCCTGACCCGCGTTCTGGGTCAGCGCGCCCAGCTTGCGGAAAAGCGACTTCTGCGGCCCCGTCCCGATCCCGGCCTTGATCAGCAGCGCCGAGGCATAGGCATCCGCCTCGAACTCGTCACGCCGCGACAGCCGCGCCATCAGGGCGGTGGAAATCAGGTTGGCGATCCAGATCCCGATGATCGGCAGAAAGCGGTTCAGCAGCGCCGACAGCATCACGAAGACCGCGTTCTGCCCGGTAAAGTCGATCATCCGCCGCCGCATGTGGCCCATTGCCACATGGCCCAGCTCATGCGCGATGACGCTCGCCAGCTCTTCGTCGGTGACGTCGCCCTTTGCCCGCCGGTCGAGGAACCCGCGCGTCAGGTAGATGCGGCCGTCGGGCGAGGCAAGGCCGTTCACCGGCTCGACCTCGAACACCCGCACCTCGATCCGGGGCACCCCCAGCGCTGCGGCCATCCGGTCGGCCAAGCGCCCCAGCTGCGGGTCGCGCAGCGGCACCGACCTTTCGTCCAGCATCTTGCGCGTCCGCCAGACCGAGACCCGCATCATCACGACCGCATAGGCGACCGCCACCAGCACGGAAAGAAGAAGAGCGTTCATGCTGCGGATATAGGGCGGGCGCGGCCCGCTTCAAACCCCAGCCTGCGAGCCCCAGCCTGCGAGCCCGCGGAAAGCCAGCCCCCCGGCGAGACTGCGACCCCAAGCCCGCCGACCATCCCCGGGATTGCCTAGCCACCGACTGCCGCCGCCAGCCGGTGAAAAGCCATTTCAGCGCAGCTCCCGGATGCCGCGCGCCAACCCGTCCAGCGTCATCGGCACCATGCGATCCTCGAATGCCTCGCGGATCAGGGCGGTCGATCGGGTGTGGCCCCAGGCACGTTGTTCGACCGGATTGATCCAGACATGATGCGGCCACTGCGCCCGGACCCGGCGCAGCCAGACCGCGCCCGCCTCGGGGTTCCAGTGTTCATTGGCGCCGCCGGGATGGGTGATCTCGTAGGGTGACATCGCCGCATCGCCCACCACGATCAGCCGCCAGTCCGACCCATAGGTGCGGATCACGTCCCAGGTCGGCGTCTGATGGTCCCAGCGCCGCCGGTTGTCGCGCCACAGGCCCTCGTAGATGCAGTTGTGGAAGTAGAACACCTCCAGATGCCGGAACTCGGCCCTTGCCGCAGTGAAAAGCTCTTCCATCACCCGGACATGGCTGTCCATCGACCCGCCGATGTCGAGCAGCAGCAGCACCTTGACCGCATTGCGCCGCTCGGGCCGGGTCTGCACGTCCAGCCAGCCCTGCGCCGCCGTGGCCCGGATCGTGCCGTCCAGGTCCAGCTCTTCGGTCGCGCCCTCGCGTGCCCAGCGGCGAAGGCGGCGCAGCGCCAGCTTCATCGTCCGGGTGCCGATCTCGGCATCGCCGTCCAGGTTGCGAAACTCGCGCCGGTCCCAGACCTTGACCGCGCGCTGGTGGCGGCTTTGCTCCTGGCCGATCCGCACCCCTTCGGGGTTGTACCCGTAAGCGCCGAAGGGCGACGTTCCCGCCGTCCCGATCCACTTCGACCCGCCCTGGTGCCGGCCCTTCTGGTCCGCCAGCCGCTGGCGCAGCGTATCCATCAGCGTGTCGAACCCGCCAAGGGCCTGGATCGCCGCCCGCTCTTCGGCCGAAAGATGCCGTTCGGCCAGCTTTTCCAGCCAGTCGCGCGGCAGGTCCAGGGCATCAAGCACCTGATCCGCCGTCACACCCTCCAGGCCCGCGAAGGCCCGCGCAAAGGCCCGGTCGAAGCGGTCGATGTGACGCTCGTCCTTGACCAGCGTCAGGCGGGCGAGGTGATAGAAGCCCTCGGCGTCAAAGATCACCAGGCCCGCGGCCATCGCTTCCAGAAAGCTCAGGAACTCGCGCAGGGAAACCGGCACGCCTTCTTCCCGCAACGTCTGGAAGAATGGCAGGAACATGCGCTATGCCCCGATGTCTGCACGGAAATCGGACTTGAGCCCTGCAAGGCCCGGAACCAAAGCCTGCAAGAGAACCGCACCCGGCATCAGGCCCGCAGCATCCGGTCCAGGCCGATGGTGACGAACAGGCCGAGGATCGCGAAGATCAGGCCGTGCACCAGGGCATATTGCACCATGTCCGCCAGCTTGCCGCCCCGCGCCCGGGCCCGGTACCCCCCGGTGAGTGCCCCCAACAGAAATCCGCCGATCACGAACATGCCGCCCCATTTCCGGGACGCAGGCGCGCCCCTCAGCCCTTGTCTGCGCGGTCCGCCACGGCCGCGATGTCGCGCATCCGGGCCTGAACCGCCTTGTCAGGGCCGAAGCCATAGCGCGCGGGACCCGCGCTGTCCATGCGCAGCGCCGCCGCAGCCCGGGGGTTGCCCAAAGCCTCCTCCGCCTCGGCCTTGATCAGCAGCAGCGTCGCCAGGAGTGCCGCATTCTGGTGCCGCTCGACCACCGGAATCGCCCGGTCGGTCAGGCGTATGGCCTCTTCGGCCAGACCCCCGGCCAGAGCCATCGCCGCCATCTGCATGTCGACATGCGCCAGTTGCAGTCCGCCACCCGGCAGGCGGGCAAAGACGGCACCGGCCCGGTCGAAGGCGTCCAGCGCCTGTGCGGGGTTGCTGCCGGCCGCCAGGCGCCCGACGGCGAAGTAGCTGAAGCCCAGCCGGCTGTCGCGCCACCCCGAGGCCAGCGCGATCTCCAGCGCCCGTTCCGCCGCTGCCCGCCGCGCCGCGACCGAACCGTTGCGCCCCAGCGAGCTCTCGATCGCCCGCGTCCACTCCACCGGATTGCCTGCGCGCGCGCCCGGTCCGGCCCCCAGCCGCGCGGCCACCTCGTCGCGGCTCATCCCGCTGGACAGGGCAGGGGAATAGGTCAGCCGCAGGATCTCCATGTCGAAGCCGGTCAGCACCGAATGGAAGTTGTCGTCGTTGAAGACGCTGTCGGCCAGCCGGTACAGGTCGTTCAGCGGCCCCAGCGCCTGGGCCAGTTCCTCGTGCAGGCAGTCGCGGATTTCCTGCGGGCTGGTGTCCGAAGGAATGAAGATCGCCGCCCGCTCGCGCCGCGTGACCAGCGCCCAGTCCACCGCGTCCTGCCCGCGCTTGCGGCGATATTCGGCCAGCGAACCGACGTTCGGCACCACGAAGCAGGCGGCCGTCGGCGCCAGGCGGCGCAGTTCGGCGCGCGAGGCGAATTCCACCGTGATCCTGGCCGGACCCTGCGCCGGCCGGATGTCGATCCCCGCTTCCGATTGCAGCCGCCCGATCAGCGCGCCCAGGTCTCGCGGGGCGCTGTCCGGAACAGCGCCCGTCATCGCGACCGTCACCGGCCCCTCGAACCGGCTGAACACCTCAAGCCCGCGCCCGCTTTCCATCGCGAAGGTCAGGTCCATGAAGTCCCGCACCAGCGAGCCCTCCGCCCCCGGCAGCGCCGAAAGCCGCCCCGCGCCAAGCGTGCCGAAGCCCACGCCCACCTCGGCCGGAGGGCGGTTCTTCGACACCTGCGCCGGCGGGGCACAGGCCGAAACCACGCAAAGTGCGACGATCATCGCGGGCAGGCGCATCAAGGGTTCCGTCAGGCAACAGGCCCCCGGAGGTTGGGACAGGCCAAGTGTCCAAGGGACGACCCCATCAAGTCAATTCGGGAAAAAACCAAGACTTTACCGACAACTACCCCTCGCGTTTCACGCGGGGCGGGGCGCAGGATATACCCTGCCGCTTCACGCAATGTTACAAATGCGACCAGCCAGAGACCGACGCGGGCCACCCAAAGCCCTGCGCGATCCGATTCGCAGCGACGACCGGGCGCCTAGCGCTGCCCGCGCGCCATGAAGGCCAGCCGCTCGAACAGCTGAATATCCTGTTCGTTCTTCAAGAGCGCCCCGTGCAGCTTGGGCAGCGCCGATTTCGCGTCACGGCGCAGGTCTTCCGGCGCCAGGTCCTCGGCCAGCAAGAGCCGCAGCCAGTCCAGCACCTCGGAGGTCGACGGCTTCTTCTTCAATCCCGGCACCTCGCGCAGCTCGTAGAACTGCGTCAGCGCCGCGGTCAGCAGACGGTCCTTGATGTGGGGAAAATGCACCCGCACGATCGCCGCCAGGGTGTCTGCGTCCGGAAACCGGATGTAGTGAAAGAAGCAGCGCCGCAGGAAGGCGTCCGGCAGCTCCTTTTCGTTGTTCGAGGTGATGATCACCACCGGCCGGTGCCTTGCCCGCACCATCTCGCCGGTCTCGTAGACGTGGAACTCCATCCGGTCCAACTCCTGCAACAGGTCGTTGGGAAATTCGATGTCGGCCTTGTCGATCTCGTCGATCAGCAGGACCACCCGGCCTGTCGCCTCGAAGGCCTGCCAGAGCTTGCCCTTGCGGATATAGTTGCGCACGTCCTGCACCCGCTCGCCGCCAAGTCCGGGACCCAGCTGGCTGTCGCGCAACCGGCTGACCGCGTCATATTCGTAAAGCCCCTGCTGTGCCCTGGTCGTGGACTTCACGTGCCACTCGATCAACGGCAGGCCAAGCGAGGTCGCCACCTGACGCGCAAGCTCGGTCTTGCCGGTTCCGGGTTCGCCCTTGACCAGGAGGGGGCGCTGCAACGTGACCGCCGCATTCACCGCCAGCGCCAGATCGTCGGACGCGACGTAAGTGGATGTCGTGGCGAATTTCATGGCGAATACAACATCCTGACGCGGCCGGTTTCACAAACCCTACCTGTGCCCAGAAAATGTCGCAACCGCTAGTGACAATCTGTGGCGCTTGCGATACATGCCCGCCGAACAGGAGCGCGTCGATGACAGAAGCCCACCTGTCGGAGGCATCCGGCGCGAAGGAGAGTGTTTCGATGAAGGCCGAGGTTTTCCTCCCCGACGATTACCGTCCCGCCGAGGACGAGCCGTTCATGAACGACCGGCAACTTGAATACTTCCGCCGCAAGCTGCTGATCTGGAAGCAGGAATTGCTGGACCAGTCGGCCGAGACCATCGACAGCCTGCAAGACAGCGCCCGCAACGTCCCCGACATCGCCGACCGCGCCTCCGAGGAGACCGACCGCGCGCTCGAGCTGCGCACCCGCGACCGGCAGCGCAAGCTGGTCGCCAAGATCGACGCGGCCCTGCGCCGGATCGAGAATGGCGAATTCGGCTATTGCGAGGTGACGGGCGAGCCGATCAGCCTGAAGCGTCTTGACGCGCGGCCCATCGCCACGATGACGCTGGAAGCCCAGGAACGCCACGAACGCCGCGAGAAGGTTCACCGCGACGACTGACGCCCACCCGGCGACACTATGCGCAGTTGACGCCGGGCCGTTGGTCCGGCGTTGTCGTCTGCAAGGGAGACTGACATGAGCCTGATCGGCCAATCCGTGACGATCCTCGGCGCAGGGGTCGCAGGCCTTGCGGTCAGCCGTGCGCTGGCCCTGCGCGGCTGCCGGGTCACCGTGCTGGAACAGGCCGACGCGATCCGCGAGGTTGGCGCGGGTCTGCAAATCTCGCCCAACGGTGCTTGCGTGCTGCGCGCGCTTGGCCTGCAACCGCAGCTGGATGCGGTGTCAACGCGGGCCGAGGCGGTGCAGCTGATCGACGGCCCGACGGGCGACCCGGTCACCCGGCTGGACCTTGCCCGCCTGCGCCCCGACCAGGGCTATCACTTCCTGCACCGCGCCGATCTGGTCTCGCTGCTGCTGAAGGGCGCGACCGAGGCGGGCGTCACGCTCCGCCTCCTGTCGCGGGCGGTGGCGGTCGATCTCTCCGGCCCGCACCCTGCCGTGACGCTGGACACGGGCGAGCGGATCGAGACCCCGTTCCTGGTCGGCGCCGACGGCTTGCAGTCACGGACCCGCGCGGCGCTGAATGGGCCGGAGCAGCCCTTCTTCACCCATCAGGTCGCCTGGCGCGACGTGATCCCGTGCGAGCCCGGTGCGGCCCCGGTCGCCGAGGTCCACATGGGCCCCGGCCGCCACCTGGTCAGCTATCCGTTGCGCGGCGGGACGCTGCGCAACATCGTCGCCGTCGAAGAACGCGCGAAATGGGCCGAGGAAGGCTGGACCCTGCGCGATGACAGCATGGACATGCGCCTGGCCTTCGCGGGCTTCTCTCCGCGGGTCCGCGCCTGGCTTGACCGGGTCGAGGACCCCTGGCTCTGGGGGCTGTTCCGCCACTCGGTCGCGCAGACCTGGGTCAAGCCGATGGGGCAGGGCGGGGTTGCCCTCATGGGCGACGCGGCCCACCCGACGCTGCCCTTCCTTGCGCAGGGCGCGTCGATGGGCCTGGAAGACGCCTGGGTCCTGGCTCGGGCGCTGGCCAGCCACGACACTGTCGCGGCTGCCCTGGCCGCCTATCAGATGCTGCGCAAACCCCGCACCACCCGGATCGTCGCCGCCGCCAGTGCCAATGCCCGCGCCTACCATTTGTCGGGCCTGCCGCGGATGATCGGCCATGCCGGGATGCGGGCCCTGGGGCGCCTGTCGCCGGGCACGATGCTCAGCCGTTTCGACTGGCTTTACGGCCACGACGTGACGCAGTGACGCCGGCGCCAAGGCGCAGACCGTTCCGCACGGAACAGCACGATCCTGCGCAGCGCCTTTTGCCCGCATCCCCCCGGGGTCTGCGCCGCTCTGGGGCGCGATCTGGCTGAAGCACGGTGAAAGCCAGCTTGTTCATGCCGCGCAATGCATTGACCCTGCTGGAAAACCTCCATGCCCGGTGTGAACGGTCACACCGCGATCTCGACCCAGACCGGCACATGGTCGCTTGGCTTGTCGCCGCCCCTGACCGCCTTGTCGATCCCCGCCGCCTCCAGCCGGTCCGCCGCCTGGGGGCTGCACATCACATGGTCGATCCGGATGCCGTTGTTCCGCTCCCAGGCTCCGGCCTGATAGTCCCAGAACGTGTAGACCCCGGGCGAGGCGTCCCGCACCCGGATCGCATCGGTCAGCCCCAGGTTCGCCAGCCTGCGGAACGCCCCCCGGCTTTCCGGCAGGAACAGCGCATCGTTGACCCAGGCCTCCGGTCTTGCCGCATCCACCGGCTGCGGGATCACGTTGTAGTCCCCCAGGCAGATGAAGGGCTGCTCTGATGCCAGCAGCTCGCGCACCCGCCCTTCCATCCGCGCCATCCAGGCCAGCTTGTAGTCGTACTTCGGCCCCGGAGCCGGATTGCCGTTCGGCAGGTACAGCCCGCAGACCCGCAGCGGCCGCCCGGCATCCACCACCGCCTCGATCCACCGCGCCTGTTCGTCGCTGGCGTCGCCCGGCAACCCGCGGCGCAGATCCGACACCGGCAACTTGGACAGGATCGCCACCCCGTTGAACCCCTTCTGGCCATGCGTCTCGACCCGGTAGCCCATCGCCTCGATCTCGGCGCGGGGAAAGCCCTCGTCCACCGACTTGATCTCTTGCAGGCAGACCACGTCCGGCGCGGACTGCTCCAGCCAGGCCTTCAAGGCCTCGATCCGCGCCTTGATCCCGTTGATGTTGAACGTCGCCAGCTTCATGCCCAGGTCCTCCACCCCGCAACCCTAGGCCGCGGGACCCGAAGGCTCAAGCCGTCTGCCGCCAGGGCAGCGCCGCGGCCGCCAGCCACATCGCATCCAGCCGGTCCAGCGCGGCCACGTCGAAACGTCCCGCCTCCTCCCAGTAGCGGCCCGAGGGGACGACATACCCCAGCTCGGCCTCGATCCGAAGCGCCGCCGCGACCGCCGCCCGGTTGCCCGCAAAGGGTACCGCCGCGGCCACCTCGGCCTGCCTTGCCCTTGGGAACACCAGCCGTGACGGCCCGGCAGAGAGGTTCACCATCGCGCAGCCCTGCCGCGCGGCCAGCAGCATCAGCCGCGCCGCCTTTGCCTCCAGACAGCGCAAGGTCACGTCCTGGCGCAAGGGGTCGGGCGAGCCGGTCCCGTAGAAATGCGTCGGCCCGGATTTGGGATAGTGCATGTCGCAGCCATAGACCGCGATGACGCTTGGCTTTAGCGCGTGCAGCGCCCAATAGGCCGCGGTGAAGGCCATTGTTGCGCCTGCGTAGACGAAGCCGCCGTAGGCATTCTGCGCCGGAACAAAGTCCACCTCGGTCACAACCTGCTGGCCCGGACGCGCCACCGCCTGGCGGTCCGGCGGGAAGTCATGGGGATGGATCGCCAGGTCCCAATCCGGTCGGACCCGCCAGGCATTGTTGATCGCCAGGATCAGGTCGAAGGGGTCTCGCGGCCAGGCCGCCGCCGTCGCCGCCATCGGTGCCGAGCCCAGCATCAGGATACGCATGACTGTCCCTCGATCGTCCGCCGGTGCCAAAGCTAGCCCGCCCCGGCCCTGCGGCGAGGGGTCACATCGAAAAACTGGTGCCGCAGCCGCAGCTGGTCTTTGCGTTCGGGTTCTCGACCACAAAGCGCGCGCCGATCAGCTCGTCGGTGAAGTCGATCACCGCGTTCGACAGGAAGGGCAGGCTGATCTGGTCGACCACCACGCGCTGGCCGTCCTTTTCCAGCACCAGGTCATCCGCCGCCGGCGCGTCCAGCGTGATCGAGTACTGAAAGCCCGAGCAGCCCCCGCCGTCCACCGCCACGCGCAGCGGCTTCACCTCGCCGGTGGCTTCGGCGATTTCGGCCAACCTGGCAAAGGCGCGATCCGTGACTTTCGGCGGCAGCGTCAGTTCCATGACTGTTCCCGTATCCTTCGGCGTGCCTGACAAATATATGGACTTTGACCGCGCCTCACAAGGACAAGCCCCGCATGCTCGCCCCCTATGCCTGCCAACCCGATGCCAGCCGCGGCAGGCTCTGGCCCGAGCGGCTGTCCTCGTTCCGCTCGCCCTTCCAGCGCGACCGCGACCGGATCATCCATTCCAGCGCCTTCCGCCGCCTGAAACACAAGACCCAGGTCTTTGTCGAACATGAGGGCGACTACTATCGCACCCGCCTGACCCACACGATCGAGGTGGCGCAGGTCGCCCGCACCATCGCCGGGGTGCTTGGCCTGAACACCGACCTGGCCGAGGCAGTGGCCCTGGCCCATGACCTGGGTCACACCCCCTTCGGCCATACCGGCGAGGACGCGATGGAGCGGCTGATGGCCCCCTATGGCGGCTTTGACCACAACGCCCAGGCGCTGCGGATCGTGACCCGGCTGGAA
>PNNE01000272.1 GCA_013824055.1 Rhodobacter sp.
CCCCGCGACATGACAAATGCCCCGGATCGCTCCGGGGCCAGTTGGGGGGTTCAGGTCAGGCTATGGCCAACATCTTGAAAGCCTTAGCATGTCAGCGATTGTCCAGCTTGGACAAAGCTCAGATATCCAGCGTCGTCTGGGTCTCCCAGGCCGAGAAATGCGAACAGTAGTCGTTCCATTCCTTGTGTTTCAGCTTCAGGAAGGCCGCCGAGAATTCCTCGCCCATCATCGACTTCAGCGTCTTGTCGCGGTCATACTCCCGCAGCGCATCCAAGAGGTTCAGCGGCAGCTTCGGCGCGTTCTTCACCGTGTGCCCCATCTGATACATGTCGATGTCGTGCCGCTTGCCGGGGTCCGCCTTGGTCCGCACCCCGTCGATGCCCGCCGCCAGGATGACGGCCTGCATCAGGTAGGGGTTGGCCGCCCCATCGGGCAGGCGCAGCTCGAACCGGCCGGGGCCCGGCACGCGGACCATGTGGGTCCGGTTGTTGCCGGTCCAGGTCACCGAATTCGGCGCCCATGTCGCGCCCGACGAGGTTCGCGGCGCGTTGATCCGCTTGTAGCTGTTGACCGTCGGATTGCAGATCGCCGCCAGCGCGCTGGCATGCTTCATGATCCCGCCCAGGAAATGCCGCCCCTGCTCCGACAGCCCCAGCTCCTTCGAGGCGTCGGCAAAGACGTTGGTCTTGCCATCCAGGCTCCAGACCGAGATGTGGGCATGGCAGCCCGACCCCGTCAGCCCCTTGAACGGCTTCGGCATGAAGGTCGCCCGGAAGCCGTGCTTCTCGGCAATCGACTTGACCATGAACTTGAAGAAGCTGTGCTTGTCGGCGGTCTGGAGGACGTCGTCATACTTCCAGTTCATCTCGAACTGGCCGATCGCGTCCTCGTGGTCGTTCTGGTAGGCCTCCCAGCCCAGCTCCAGCATGTAGTCGCAGATTTCACTGATCACGTCATAACGCCGCATCACCGCCTGCTGATCGTAGCAAGGCTTTTCGGCGGTATCGTAGGCGTCCGAGATCCCGGTCCCGTCCGCGTTGAGGATGAAGAATTCGGGTTCGACCCCGGTCTTGACCCGCAGACCTTCCTTGGCCGCCTCGCCGATCAGCCGCTCCAGCACGTTGCGGGGGGCCTGATCGACCAGCTTTTCTTCCATCGTCGCCCGCGCCGCGACCCAGGCCACGTCCTTCTTCCACGGCAGCTGGATCACCGAGGACGGGTCAGGCACCGCCATCAGGTCAGGGTGGGCCGGCGTCAGGTCCAGCCAGGTCGCAAAGCCCGCGAACCCCGCCCCGTCCACCGCCATGTCGTTGATCGCCTGCGTCGGCACCAGCTTGGCGCGCTGCCCACCGAAGAGATCGGTGTAGGAAATCATGAAATACTTGACGCCCTTATCCTTGGCCCATTTGGCAAGGTCCTTCGCCATCTTTTAGCTCCCTGTCGTCTTTTGTTTTTTCAAAGCGAAACGGCGGCCTTACCAGCCGCCGTTCCGTCCCGGTATCCAGTTGGTGCCAGCCAGCGGAACCCCCGCCATCGCCGCTGCCTCGATGGTCAGCGACACAAGGTCCTCGGGTCCAGATTGTGCAGGTGGTTCTTGCCGCAGGCCCGCGCGATGGTCTGCGCCTCCAGCGTCATCACCTTGAGGTAGTTCTTCAGGCGACGTCCGCCGAGCACCGGGTCAAAACGCTTGTAAAGCTCCGGGTCCTGGGTGGTGATCCCGGCGGGGTCGCGGCCCTCGTGCCAGTCGTCATAGGCATCGGCCGTGGTGCCGAGCTTCTGGTATTCCTCTTCCCACACCGGGTCGTTGTCGCCCAGGGCGATCAGCGCCGCCGTGCCGATCGCCACCGCATCTGCGCCCAAGGCCATTGCCTTGGCCACGTCCGCACCCGACCGGATGCCGCCCGAGACGATAAGCTGCACCTTGCGGTGCATCCCAAGGTCCTGCAGCGCCTTCACCGCCTGCGGGATGCAGGCCAGGATCGGCATGCCGACGTGTTCGATGAACACGTCCTGCGTCGCCGCCGTGCCGCCCTGCATGCCGTCCAGCACCACGACATCCGCGCCCGCCTTCACCGCCAGCGCCGTGTCATAATAGGGCCGCGCGCCGCCGATCTTGACGTAGATCGGCTTTTCCCAGTCGGTGATCTCGCGCAGTTCCATGATCTTGATTTCCAGATCATCGGGGCCGGTCCAGTCCGGATGACGGCAGGCGCTGCGCTGGTCGATCCCCTTGGGCAGGTTGCGCATCATCGCCACGCGGTCCGAAATCTTCTGGCCCAGCAGCATGCCCCCGCCGCCGGGCTTCGCGCCCTGCCCCACGACCACTTCGATCGCATCGCAGCGGCGCAGGTCGTCGGGGTTCATGCCGTAGCGGCTGGGCAGGTACTGGTAGACCAGCGTCCTGGAATGGCCGCGCTCTTCCTCGGTCATCCCGCCGTCGCCGGTGGTGGTCGAGGTGCCCGCTTCGGTCGCGCCGCGCCCCAGCGCCTCTTTCGCCGGACCCGACAGCGCACCAAAGCTCATCCCGGCGATGGTGATCGGGATGTCCAGGTGGATCGGCTTCTTGGCGAAGCGCGTGCCCAGCCAGACGTCGGTCGCGCATTTCTCGCGGTAGCCCTCCAGCGGATAGCGGCTGATCGAAGCGCCAAGGAACAGCAGGTCGTCGAAATGCGGCAGGTGCCGCTTGGTGCCGCCGCCGCGGATGTCGTAGATGCCAGAGGCAGCCGCACGCCGGATTTCGGCGTTCACCGCCGGGGTGAAGGTCGCCGAGAAGCGGGGCGGGGTACGGGGAAGATCGGTCATTCGGCACCTGTCGCGACAGTAAGGTTAGCGCAAGAGTTTTCGAAAACTCTTGCAAATCTTTTCGAAAAGATTTGCGGCCTGCGGGGGTGAGGGTCGCGCATCAGTAACTCGACGCGTTGTCGATGTTGAAATTGTACAGCTTGCGGGCCGAGCCATAGCGCTTGAACTCTTCCGGCCTTGCCTTGTCCGCTGCCTCGCCCCGTTTCAGAAGGTCGGCAAGCAGCGCCAGATGCTCCGGCCGCATCTCTTTCTGGATGCAGTCCGCGCCAAGGCTCTTCACCGAACCGCGCACGAAGAGCCGCGCTTCGTAAAGCGAGTCTCCCAAAGCGTCCCCGGCGTCACCCAGCACGACCAGGTTGCCCGACTGCGCCATGAAGGCCGACATGTGGCCGATCGAGCCGTGGACGACGATGTCGATCCCCTTCATCGACACGCCGCAGCGGCTGGAGGCATTGCCCTTGATGACCAGCAGCCCGCCGCGACCCGTGGCCCCGGCATACTGGCTGGCATTGCCGTCGATGATGACCGTGCCGCTCATCATGTTCTCGGCCACGCCGGGGCCAGCCGAGCCCTTGATGCGGATCGTCGCCTGCTTGTTCATGCCCGCGCAGTAATAGCCCGTCGAGCCGCGGACCGTGATGTCGACCGGCGCGTCCACCCCGGCGGCTATCGCATGCGCGCCCTTGGGGTTGATGACCTCCCAGGCGGTCATGTTGGTCTGGCCCTTCAGGGCATGCAGCGAGGAATTCAGGGCGCGCAGGCCCTCTTTCCCCAGGTCGAAGGTCTGCATTCTCTCAACGCTCCCAGAAATACACAGTGGCGGGTTCGGGTTCCCAGACGCGGGCGTTCTCGATGCCCGGCAAATTGACCAGCGCCCGGTATTCCGACCCGAAGGCGACGTAGTCGTCGGTCTCGGCCATGACGGCGGGCTTGCAGGCGATGGGGTCGCGGACGACGCCGAAGCCGTTCTTGGTGCCGACGACAAAGGTGTAGAACCCGTCCAGGTCCTCAAGGCCCGATTCCAGCGCGGTGCCCAGATCCTCGCCCTCCTTCAGCTTCTGGCTGACGTAGGCGGCGGCGACTTCGGTGTCGTTCTGGGTCTCGAAGGTCATCCCCTTGCGGATCAGTTCGCGGCGCAACCCGTTGTGGTTCGACAGGCTGCCGTTGTGCACCAGGCACTGGTCCGGCCCGGTCGAGAACGGGTGCGCGCCCATCGTGGTCACGGCGCTTTCGGTCGCCATGCGGGTGTGGCCGATGCCGTGCGTGCCCTTCATCTTGGCCACTTCGAAACGGGCAGCCACATCCTTTGGCAGACCGACTTCCTTGAAGATCTCGATGCTGTCGCCCGCGCTCATCACCTTCACGCCGGGCCGCAGGTGCGACAGGGCCGAGCGGGCGGCGTCCAGCTGGTCCAGCGGAACCTCAAGCACCGCATGGGTGGACTTGACCAGCATGGTCACCGGCTGGCCGATGGCGTCGTGCAGATCGCCGTCCAGGTCCTTGAAGTCCTTTTCCGGGGTCGCCGACTGGATGGTGATCTTGCCCAGACCGTCCTTCGCCCCGCCATAGATCGCGATCCCGGCACTGTCCGGCCCCCGGTCGGTCATGGTGATCAGCATGTCCGTCAGCATGGCGCCCAGGTGCGGTTCCAGCTTCGGGTCCTTGAGGAAAAGTCCAACGATGCCGCACATGGATTCGTCTCCTTCACGTGATTGCGATCACGCTAGCACCGCTTGCACCACCCATCAACTGGTAAGAAACAAATTTCACCTGTCGGGAAAATCGCTGCTTAATGAATGGGCATCTGTGGTTTTTCTTGACAGATTGTCGCAGGTGGCTTTCCCTGTGGAAAACAAATTTGCCGTGCAGGGAACGACGTCGGGGCCGCGTCGCACGGGCCACACAAGAGCCCAAGGGAGGAAGTCGTGGGAGACCTTAATCAGCGGATTGAGGCGATGCATCGACGCGACGTGCTGGTGGCATGGGCGTTCGTGATCGGCCTCTGGTGCGCCATCATCTTCGTCGCCCTTGCGACGTGGAACCTTGCGCCGAACAGCACGGCGCGCATGCTGCTGCTGATCGGGGGGGCCGTGGTCCTGATCTTCAACACCGCCGCCATCCTGGCGATGCTGCGCCATTACCGCGAGGACCGCGACTTCATGTACGGCCTCGACATCAAGTTCCTTGACGAAGCCCGCGGCAGAAGGGGCTGACCATGGCACATTACCAACCCCCCAGGCAGGGCAAGGCCAGCCAGCTTTTCGACGTGCTCGTGCTGGTCGTCCTGACTTTCGGCGCGCTGTTCGTCCCGCTCTGGATGGGCATGGCCGGCGCCGCCAAGTCCGTGTCCACCCCGGTCGCGAATCCGACCTGGGAGACGCTGGGCCAGACCGAGGCGCAATCCGCCAAGTACGAAGCACTCGGCTTCACGCCCGAGACGGCGCATGACCTGATCCTTGCCCGCTTCGACTACAGCTTCTCGATCACCGCGCTGCTGACGATGATCGCGGTCATCCTGCTGTACTACGTCCTGATCCTGCGGTTCTCCGAAGTGGAGTACCGCGAAGTCATCTCAGAAAAATTCGGGGAGTAGGCCAGCATGGACCTGTGGAACTGGATCGAATACGGCGCCTGGGGGCTTTCGGCCGCCTTCGGGCTGCACATGGCGCTCGACTGGCTGAAGACCGACAGCACCTATTCCGAAGACGTCCTCACCTCATCGCGCGAAGGCGAGCTTGAGGCGATGGCCGAAGAGCACAAGGTGAAATCATGACCGATTTCGACATCACCTCGCAGACGATGGACGGCATCGGGCCACATGGCACCAAGGTCGGACTGCTGCGCGTCCTTGGCCCGGCCCATGTCTGGGCGCTTGGCGTCGGCATCGTTCTGGTCGGCGAATACATGGGCTGGAACTTCGCCGTCGGCAAAGGCGGGGCCTATGCCGCGCTGATCGCCTGCTGGTTCGCGGGCATCCTGTATTCCTGCGTCGCCATGATCGACAGCGAAGTCACCTCGACCGTCGCTTCGGCGGGCGGGCAGTACACCCAGGCCAAGCACATCATCGGCCCCTTGATGGCGTTCAACGTCGGCCTTTACCTCGTCTTCGCCTACACCATGCTGGAAGCGGCCAACGCCATCACCGCCGGCTACCTCTTTTCGGTCGTGGCCTCGATGACAGGCCACGAAGAGGCGCTGGACCAGCGCCCGTTCATCATCCTGGTCATCATGTTCCTGGCATGGCTGAACTATCGCGGTGTGCTGGCGACGCTGACCTTCAACCTGGTCATCACCGCGATCGCCTTCCTGGCCATCATCGTCCTGTTCCTCTCGACCACTGGCGTCATCGGCACCGGGATGATGGAGCACGCGGCCCTGTTCGAAGGCCACGAGCTGCCCTACGGCTGGATCGGTGTCCTTGCGGCCATGCACTTCGGTCTGTGGTTCTACCTGGGCATCGAAGGCACGACGCAGGCCGCCGAGGAAGTCCGCTCTCCCGCCCGCGCGCTGCCGTTCGGCACGCTGGCCGGGATCATGACCCTGCTCATCGCGGCCACGCTGACCTGGTACGTCTGCTCGGGCGTCCTGCCGTGGGAGTTCCTTGGCGACGGCGTCAACGGATCGGTCGCACCCCTGTTCGATACGGCGCGTCTGTCCGGGTCGAACGCGCTGGTCTGGCTGCTGGGCTTCGGCACCCTGTTCGCCACCCTTGCCAGCGCCAACGGCTGCATCAACGACGCCAGCCGCGCCTGGTTCGCGATGGGGCGGGACAAGTATCTGCCCGGCTGGTTTGGCGCGGTGCATCCAAAATACCGCACCCCCTACCGGGCCATCGTCTTCCTGGTCCCCATCGCGCTGATCTTCGCCCTGGGCGCGCCCCTGGACCAGGTCATCACCTTCTCGATCCTTTCGGGTCTGCTGGGCTATACCTTCATGCCGCTGAACATCATCCTCTTCCGGCGCAAGTGGCCGCTCGAGACGATCAAGCGCGGCTATGAACACCCGTTCCACCCGGTCCCCGCGATCACGCTGCTGACCCTGTGCGGCGTGACGTTCTTTGCGGTCTTCCTGGGCTATGGCACGCAGCTTGTCGCGATGATCGGCTTCTACATCGTGGTGTCGCTGTGGTTCCACTTCTGGCGCTATCGCTTCGTCAACCGGGGCGCGCAGTTCACCATGCCCTGGCCGAAGCCCCGGGGCTACTGAGGACCAGCGGCCCGTCCCGCATGGGGCGGGCCTTTTCCCATGTCCCCGCTTGTCCCCCTTGGCATTGCCTTCGCCGCCCTTGGCCTGTGGCTCGCGCTTCGCCTGATCCGCGAGGCGTCTGCCCGGTCGCACGCGCGCGCGAGGTATTTCTCAGCCGTCAAACCGCTGTTCGACGGCGGCGAGAGCCGGGTCCAGCCAACCGGCTTTCCCCGGATGACCGGCCGTCGCAAGGGCCTGGCCTTCGATCTGCAGGCGATCCCGGACACGCTGACCTTCCGCAAGCTTCCGGCGCTTTGGGTCCTTGTCACCCTGCCCGAAGCAATGCCGCTGGATGCCACGCTGGACCTGATGGCCCGCCCCCTGGGCAACGAGCCCTTCACCCGCTTCGCCGACCTGCCCCAGTCGCTGCCGACACCGCCCGAGCTGCCGAAGGACATCGCCATCCGCAGCGATGACGCGACCCGCATCCCTCCGCCCGACCTCGTGGCCCGCCATGCCGACCTGTTCGCAGACCCGCGCGTCAAGGAACTGGTCCTTTCCCCCAAGGGCCTGCGCATCGTGATCCTGGCCGAGGAAGCCGACCGCGGCCGCTACCTGATCTTTCGCGAAGCCGAGATGGGCCGCGCGCCGCTTGCCCCCGCAAGGCTGGAGCCGCTGCTCGACAGGCTGGCGGCCCTGCGCGAAGATATCCTGACCCTTGCCAAGGTGCCCGCATGAAACCGCCGCTGAACCCCTACCTGGTCCTCGCCGTTGCCGTGATCCTGCCCGGCGTGGGTCAGGTGCTGAACCGCCAACCGGTGCGCGGGTTGATTTTCGTCTGCTTCGCGATCCTGCTGGGCGGCTTCACCCTGAAGACCGCCGCGCCCGACGTGTCTTTCGTCGGCAAGATTGCCGGGGGCCTCTTCGTCTGGGCGATGGCAGTGCTTGACGCCTACAAGACCGCCCGCATCCGCCACGCGCTATGGAGCCACGCAAACGCTCCTCGGTGACGTCGTCCCTCGTCGCTGCCCCACGCGACGAGGCCTGAGGCGAAGGCTGAGCTACTCCCGCCAGAGGTCCCCCAGCATCGCCTTCAGCGCCGCCAGCGCCTCGGGCCCGTCCTCGCAGCCTGGCCCGATGCGAACCGCCACAGTCGCCGCAAAGGCAAAGGCCGCGCGCTTGTCGGCCCGGATCGTCACCTCGAACCCCTTTGGCCCCGTGACGACACTCTCGATTGCATCTTCGGCCCCGAAGGTCTCGTCGCTGGCCTCGAACCAGACCGGCCCGCCGCCGAGGGGCTGGCGGAACAGGACATAGCCCTCTTCGGCGTCCTCGCCCGCGGCGAAGCCGATGAACAACTCGTCCTCCTCCTCGACGACCGAGCCATAGGCCGCCTTTACCGTGATGTCGGCCATGCGCCTAGTACCACTTGGCGATGGGCGGCAGGCTCATCAGCACGGCATTCGCATCATGCCCGGTCTCCAGCCCGAACCTGGTGCCCCGGTCATAGACCAGGTTGTATTCGGCATAGAGGCCCCGGTGCCGCAGCTGCACTTCGCGGTCGGCCTCGGTCCAGGGGGTCTGGACGCGGCGTTCGGTCAGCGGCTGGAAGGCCGGCAGGAAAGCCTCGCCCACGGCGCGGGTGAAGGCAAAGTCGCGGTGCCAGTCGCCGGTGTTCAGGTCGTCGTAAAAGATCCCGCCCACGCCGCGCGCCCGACCCCGATGGGGGACGAAGAAATACTCGTCGGCCCAGGCCTTGAACCTGGCGTAGTAGTCCGGGGAATGGGCATCGCAGGCCTTCTGCATCTCGGCGTGGAAATGCGCGGTGTCCTCGGCGTATTCGATGCAGGGGTTCAGGTCCGACCCGCCGCCGAACCACCAGGCGCCGGGGGTCCAGAACATCCGGGTGTTCATGTGGACGGCCGGTGCGTGCGGATTGACCATGTGGGCGACCAGGCTGATGCCGCTGGCCCAGAATCGCGGGTCGCTGTCCATTCCCGGCACGCCGCGCGCGGCCATCGCCCGCTGGGCCTTTTCGCCAAGCACACCATGCACTTCCGACCAGTTGACCCCGACCTTCTCGAAGACTTCGCCGCCGCGCATGACGCTCATGATGCCGCCGCCGCCATCCGCGCGCGACGTCGGCGTCACCTCGAACCGGCCGGGACTGCCCTTGGCAAACCTGTCTTCCAGCCCTTCGAAGGCCGCGACGATCCGGTCCCGCAGGGTCCGGAACCAGGCAGCGGCGACGGCGTTGCGACTGTCAGTGGGATCGGTCATTCTTGGGTCCTCGGATGTTGGCACCGCATGCCTAGCACCCCCGCGCGCCGCATTCCACTGTTTGAGGAGGATGTCATGAAACGGCTGGCTTTTCTGACACTTGCCACGCTCGCGGGTGTGGCACGCCTCAGGAGCAGTGCATCAACCGCAACACCCGCGACCTGCGCACCGTGGACCGGCTGATCGCCGAAACCGAAGGCAACCTGGCCCGCGGCTATGCCTTCGAGACGGTGACGGTCTATGAGGATTACTGGGCCTACTGCCCGCAGCCCCCGGTGGCCGAGGGTCAGCCCGCCCCGCCGCCGCGCCTGTGCCTGGACGAGCGCGCCGTGACCGAACAGCGCCCGAAGGCCATCGACCTGAACGACGAGGCGCGCAAGCTGGCCAGCCTGAAGGAAAAGCGCGCAAGCCTGGCCCGTCAGGCGGAAAAGGTGATCGCGGCCTGCAAGGCCCAGTATCCCGAATGATCAGTGCGCCGGCGCGCAGACCACGTCCAGAAGTCCGCGCCCGCCGTCCACCGTCAGCACCTGACCGGTGATGAAGCCCGAGGCATCGGACGCCAGGAACTGCACCGCCTCGGCCAGTTCTGCCGGAGCCGCAATGCGCCCCAGCGGGGTGGATAAGGTGATCTCGTCGCGGAAGTCGGGATGTTCCTTCAGCGCCGCCTGCAGGCTTGCGCTCATCACGCTGCCGAAGGCCACCGCGTTGACCCGGATGCCCCTTGGCGCCAGCGCCACCGCCAGCGAGCGCGTCATCTGGTCCATCGCCGCCGACGCCATCGAATAGGCCAGCAGCTCTGGCCGGGTGGCCTGCGAGGCGATGGAGGACAGGTTGATGATCGAGCCCAGCATCGTCCCCGGCTCGACCTCGGCCCGCTGGGCGTGCTGGATCATCCGCTTGGCCGTGATCTGCGAAATCCGCAGCGCGGACAGGACATTGTGGCGCCACAGCTCCTCGACCCCGTCGCCCTCGGGGTTCAGGATGTCGGACACCAGGGTCCGGCGGTTGGCGTTGACCAGGATATCCACCCGCTCGAAGGCGTCGACGGTGGCCGACAGCAGGTTGGCGATCGTGAGCTTTTCAGTCAGGTCGCCCGAGAACATGCGGACCGGCCCTTCGGCCCGCGCTTCCTCGCCCACTTCGGCGTCAAGCTTGGCTTCGTCCACATCGGCGAACATCACATTGGCACCCTTGTCCACCAGATGCCGCGCGATGGCCAGCCCGATGCCCGAGGCCGAGCCGGTCACGATGGCAGTCTTGCCGGAAACGGAAAACGACATGGGAACCTCTAGGGTTTGGCCCGCTTGGGCTTGATGGCCTGGATCACGCGGAAGCCGCCGTCGGTCATCACCTCCCGCAGCTCCAGGAAACTGTCCGCCAGCACCGCATCGTAGGGCAGATGTCGGTTCGCCACCAACCACAGCTCTCCGCTTGGCGCCAGCATCCGCCGCGCCGCCCGGATGAAGCCCGCGCCCAAGGCCGGATCGGCTTCGCGGCCCCGGTGGAAGGGCGGGTTCATGACCACGACGTCCAGCAGCGTCTCGGGCCGCCAGGTCGTCGCATCGGCCCAGTGAAAGCGGGCACGCGGGTCTGTGATGTTCACGCGGGCGCAGTCCAGGGCGTCGGCTTCGGCCTCGACCAGGTCCAGCCTCCTGACGCCGGGGCGGCGCAGGATCTCGGCCGCAAGGAACCCCCATCCCGCCCCCAGATCGGCGACCTTGCCGCCCAGCTTCGCAGGCAGGGCCGAGGCCAGCAGGACCGAGCCGCGGTCCGGCCCGTCGGCCGAGAAGATGCCGGGCAGGGTCTGGAACCCGTCCACCTGGTGCGGCTTGGCCAGCCAGTCCGAGAGGTCCGGCCCGGCTGGAAACGATGCCAGCTTGCCATGTGCCTTGGACAGGCTTTCCGACAGATCGACCCGCGCCCGCAGGTCCTTCAACGCCGTGTCGATCCCGTCGGTCTTCTGCCCGTCGACCGCGATCCAGCCCCCCGGCGCGACCTCGGCCGCCGCCCGCGCGATCAACCCCCGCGCCGCCTCACGCGAACGGGGCAGGCAGACGATGGCCGCAGCATAGGGCGGCTCTGCGCTGACCGAATACATGGCGGCGAAATGGTCATGGTCCGGCTTGAACCCGATCAGCACCGTCACCCGGTCGCGCGGCAGGTCCGACAGGTCGTCGCCGATCCGCGGCCGATAGACCGCGATCCTGCCCTGGGATGGCAGGTCCAGTGCGCCGGTCTCCAGCGCCAGGGACAATCTTGCGGAACGCATGGGCGGGGCCTCAGGCCCCTGGTCCCCTTATTTCGGCACGACGGGTCATTCCTTTTCCATCGTGCATTGCAGCGGGTGCTGGTGGCGGCGCGCAAAATCCATCACCTGCGCCACCTTGGTCTCGGCCACCTCGAAGCTGAAGACACCCACGACCGCAAGGCCCTTCTTGTGGACCGTCAGCATGATCTCGAACGCCTGGGCGTGGTTCAGCCCGAAGAAGCGTTCCAGCACGTGGACCACGAACTCCATCGGCGTGTAGTCGTCGTTCAGAAGCAGCACCTTGTACAGCGGCGGACGCTGGGTCCTGGTCTTCGTCTTTGTCAGGATCGAGGTGTCATTCCCCGGGCCATCCGTCTTGTCGGACATGGTCGATGGGCGGGCTGACACGGGATGCGGGCTCCGGACGTGGGATTCGGTGTTGCAACTGGTGTAGGAAATATAGCCTCTTTTGCCGTGGCGAAAAGGGGGCGGACATGCTGACCACGATCGGCTTCGATGCAGACGACACACTTTGGCAGAACGAGACGTTCTTTCGGCTGACCCAGGACCGCTTTCTGCAGGTTCTGCAGGACCACGCCGATCCCCGCGACCTGCGCGCGCGCCTGGAAGCGGCCGAGCGGCGGAACCTCGACTATTACGGCTTTGGCGTGAAGGGTTTCACCCTGTCGATGATCGAGACCGCCGTCGAGGTGACAGAGGGCCGCGTGCCCGCCAGTGTCATCGGCGACCTCGTGGCGATGGGGCGCGACCTTCTGGAGCATCCGATGGAGCTTTTGCCCCATGCCCGCGCTGCCGTCACCGCATTGGCGGGCGATTTCCGCCTGGTGCTGATCACCAAGGGCGACCTGTTGCACCAGGAGCGCAAGCTGGCGCAGTCGGGCCTGGGCGATCTGTTCGACGGGATCGAGATCGTCTCGGACAAGACCGAAGCGACCTACCGCACCATCTTTGCGCGCCACGGCACCGGCGCGGATCAGGCGTTGATGGCCGGCAATTCGCTGAAATCCGACGTCATTCCGGCCCTGCAGGCCGGGGCCTGGGGTATCCATGTCCCGCACGAGCACGAATGGGCGTTCGAGGCCGCGAAAGCGCCGGTCGAACATCACCGCTTCCATGTGCTGCAACACCTGGGCGAGTTGCCCGACCTAGTGCGCAGGCTTTCAGGCTGACCCCAACAGCTTGATGTCCGGGCGCCGCCCTGCCCAAGATATGCCTTCTTCGGCAGGAAATTGCTGCATTCACGCAACTGCATGAACTAATGCTTGAAAGCCATTGGAATTTTTGGGTTTTCGCACGGCAAGTCCTGTGCTAGCCTTTCCGCTGAGGCAGAATAAGGCACCGGAAAATCCGGGCCAAAAGGCAAAGGGTGGGCGACGTGGCATCGCTTCTCGGGCGGGTTTACCGCAGTATCTTCTTGGCATTTGCTGTCAGCGCGGTGGTGGTGACATCACCCCTGCAGGCTGCGCCCTTCGCGGCCATCGTCATGGACGGCCGCACCGGCGAGGTGCTGTACGAAAAGAACTCCGAAACGCGGCTTCATCCGGCGTCCCTGACCAAGATGATGACGCTTTATGTCGTCTTCCAGGAGATCGAGGCCGGTCGCCTGACTCTGGACACCCGGGTCACCGTGTCGAAACACGCGGCCTCGCAACCGCCGTCGCGGCTGGGGCTGAAGCCGGGGCAGAAGATCGCCGTGCGCTACCTGATCCGCGCATCGGCGATCAAGTCGGCCAATGATGCGGCCGCAGCCTGGGCGATCACATCAGTGGTGACCACGTGGCCTTCGCCAAACGGATGACCCGGGTTGCGCGGCAGCTGGGGATGAACAGCACGACCTTCAAGAATGCCCACGGCCTGACTGCCGAAGGGCACCTTTCGACCGCGCGGGACATGAATGTCCTGGGGCGGCACCTGTTCTACGACTTTCCGCAATACTATCACATCTTCTCGCGGCGGACGGCGGATGCGGGGATCGCGCAGGTGTCGAACACCAACACCCGCTTTCTGGACAATTACGACGGCGCCGACGGGATCAAGACCGGCTACACCGTGGCCGCGGGCTTCAACCTGACCGCCTCGGCCCATCGCGGCAACAAGCACATCATCGCCACGGTTTTCGGCGGGACATCGACCGCCAACCGCAATGCCAAGATGCGGGAGCTGATGGACATCGGCTTTGACAAGGCCAGGAACAACGTCAGGGAACAGCCTCCGGTCAAGGCGGCCGTGGAAGATGCGCTGGTTGCGGCACTCGAGTCGGGAATCGACGAGATCGGCGCCGAGGGTGGCGCAGGCAAGATCGTCCGCGTCTCGGGCGAGGTCAGGGTGTCGCCGCGCCCCAGAGCCCGGCCTTCGATCCCGGCTGTCCCGGACGAGGTTGTCGTCGCGATGAACGCCCAGATCGCGGATGCGCTGGCCCAGGCCACTGCCGCGCCTGCACCCGAAGGAACGCTGGACTTCCAGGCCGAGGCGATGACCACGGTCGAGGCTGCGCTGACGCTTGCCACAGCCGATCCTGCCGCGACAGCCCCCGCCGAGCCGGGAACGCTGGAAGCCCAGGCCGCCGCCTTGAAATCGGGGGCGGCACCGGCGGAAGCGATGGTCGCGGCCCTGCCCGAGGCGGTTGCGGCTGACCCCGCCCTGGCCGAACTCAGGCCACAGGCACGCCCCGAAACGCTCGCCGGGACCGAGGTCTCCGAGGTCGTCGATGCGGCCACGGCTCCCCTGCCCGTGCAAGAGGTGGTGGTCGCCGAGGCGGCGGCCGAGCCGGAACTGGTCGTGACCGATCCGGGCACCGAAGTCATGGTGGCCGACGCCGCGCCTGGCCTGACGGGCGAAGTGACCGGGGTCGAAACGGTGGCCGGTGCCGCCAACCTTGTCCCCCCGGCCATCGAGCTTGCTG
>PNNE01000325.1 GCA_013824055.1 Rhodobacter sp.
GGAGCGCGTGTCGGCCGATGGCGTGGGCTTTCTTGCCCCGCGGGCCACCAACCAGACCGAGGAAGGCCGGCAGAAGAACCGACGGGTCGAAGTGATTGTCACTTCGACCCGCTAGTGGACGCGCCCTCCGAGGGGCGGAGGGACGTCACCAGTTGTCAGGACCCTTGTCGGCATAGCGCCGCGCCAGGAAGTCGATGAAAGCGCGCACCTTTGGCTGGGTGAACCGGCCCGGCGGGTAGACCGCGTAGATGCCCAGAACCTCGACCGGGAGGCCGGGGATGGCTTCTTCCACCTGCCCCTGCCGCATCGCATCGGCATAAAGGAACGACGGCAGGTAGGCGATGCCAAGGCCCGAAATCGCGGCGTTCAGCAGCGACTGGCCGTCGTTCACCGTCAGCCAGCCGACCGAACGGACCTGCCGCTTCTCGCCCGAGGGTGCGGTGATCTTCCAGACGTTGCCATTGGCCTGGTTGGAATAATGCAGCAGCTTGTGGTCGTTCAGGTCGTCGATCTTCTGCGGCCGCCCGAACTTCTGGAAATAGGACGGCGCGCCGATCATCCGCTTGGTGGTTTCGGTCAGCTTGCGGGCGCGCAGGCTGCTGTCCTCCAGCTCTCCCACGCGGATCGCCATGTCAAAGCCTTCGCTGATCAGCTCGACATAGCGGTTGTTCAGCACCATGTTCACCGTGATGTCGGGGTATTCCAGCAGGAAATCCCCCAGAATCGGCGACAGCAGGTTCACGCCGAAGTCGGTTGCGACCGATACGCGCAACAGGCCCGAAGGCGCCGACTGCATCGAGGTCACAAGCGCATCCGCCTCGCCCGCGTCATTCAGCACGCGGCGGGCGCGGTCGTAATAGGCCAGGCCGATTTCCGTCGGCGACACGCGGCGGGTGGTGCGGTTCAGCAATCGCGCGCCCAGTCGCGCCTCCAGCGCGGAGACATGTTTCGAAACTGCGGATTTGGAAATCCCCATCTTCTTGGCTGCATCGGTGAAGCCGCCCTGATCCACCACCGTGGCGAAGGCCTCCATCTCTGTCAGTCGATCCATATTGTCCTCTTCGGGAGCAGACACGCCGGTTTTGTTACAAACAGGTTTCACTTCCAAATCGGGCAGGAAGGCGGCAATCAGGCGTCCGATCCGGGGTATTGTGGGGGATCGTTGATGGCAGGGAAACTCTGGCGCGCGGCCTGGGATCGGCAAAGGGTTGCCTGAAACGCCATCGGGGCTGCGCAAGGAAAGGCTGGCCCCAACCCGATCGGCGGGAAATCGTTCTGTGATTGTGCCAGGATCGGCGGAACTTCGATGGAAAATCCGCGCAAACCTGCGTCCCTATGGAATGTTCTTCCGGCGGCCATTAGCTGGCATCGCAGGGCGGCAACAGGCTGCCCTGCAATCGTGGATAGAAAAGGAGACTTCCATGAAACGCTTCGCAATCGCACTTGCACCGCTTGCCCTGGCCTCGGCCGCCTTCGCGCAGACCCTGCCGGATGTGCCCGACACCGACTCCAACGGCACCTGGTCGCTGGTCGAGCTTCAGGCGGTCTGGACGGATCTGACCGAAGAGACCTTTACCGCCATCGACACCAGCGCCGACGGTGCCGTCGATGCGACCGAATTGCAGGCCGCGCTGGACGGCGGCGTGATCGCGGCGCCGGGCGAAGCCTCGGGCGGCTGACGGGGCCGCTCGTCGATGACTTCGTCACTCCTCGCTGATGTCCGACGCGGAGACGAAGTCGAACGAGAAGGCTTTCGCTAAAGCCGTGCAGCCAGGCGCGCCGCCTGATCGATGGCGCGCTTGGCATCCAGTTCGGCCGCGACATCCGCCCCGCCGATCCGGTGGTGGCGGATGCCACGCCGCTCCAGCTCGGCCGACAACCCCCGCTCCGGGTCCTGCCCGGCGCAAAGGACCACCGCGTCGACCGCCAGCAGTTCTTCCGCGTCGCGGTTCGGCCCGTGGCTGATCACCAGCCCCTCGGGCGTGATCCGCTCATAGGTCACCCCGCCCAGCATCTTCACCCGTTTCATCGCCAGGCTGGCCCGGTGGATCCAGCCCGTCGTCCGGCCCAGATGCCGCCCGGGCTTTTCCGGCTTGCGCTGCAACAGGTACACGTCGCGCGCGGGCGGATGTGGCTGCGGCCCCTCGGGCGCCAGGCCGCCACGGTCTTGCCAGGGCGCGCTGACGCCCCATTCCTCGCGCCAGAGGTCCGCGTCCAGCGTCGGGCTGACGCCGTCCTGCACCAGCGTCTCGGCCACGTCGAAGCCGATCCCGCCTGCGCCCACCACGGCAACCCGGCGCCCCACCGGCACCCCGGTCAGCACGTCGACATAGGACAGCACCGTCGCCCCGTCCTCGACCGGAATCCCCGGATCGCGCGGAGCAACCCCGGTGGCAATCACCACCTCGTCAAAGCCTTCCAGGTCCTTGACCGTCGCCTCGCAGCTCAGCCGCACGTCGATCCCCGGCCCGCGCAGCATGGTGGCGAACCAGTCGACCAGGCCGTCGAACTCCTCCTTGCCCGGCACCCGGCGGGCCAGGTTCAGCTGGCCGCCGACCTGATCCGACTTGTCGTAGAGCGTGACCAGATGCCCCCTCTGGCTTGCGACGATGGCCGTCATCATTCCCGCAGGGCCAGCCCCCACCACCGCCACCCGCTTCGGCACTTCGGCTGCTGTATATACAAGCTCTGTCTCATGACAGGCGCGCGGGTTGACCAGGCAGGACGTCAGCTTGCCGCTGAAGGTATGGTCCAGGCAGGCCTGGTTGCAGGCGATGCAGGGGGCAATCCGGGCCGCCTGCCCCGAGGCCGCCTTGGCGATGAAATCCTGGTCCGCCAGCCAGGGCCGCGCCATCGACACCATGTCCGCCGCGCCCGATGCCAGCAGCCCCTCGGCCACTTCGGGCGTGTTGATCCGGTTCGAGGTGATGACGGGAATCGCAACCTCGGGCCGCAGCCGCGCCGTCAGATGCGCGAACCCCGCCCGGGGGACCGAGGTCGCAATCGTCGGCACCCGCGCCTCGTGCCAGCCGATCCCGGTGTTCAGCACCGAAGCCCCGGCCGCCTCCACCGCCTTCGCCAGCTGGATGACCTCGTCCCAGGTCGAACCATCCGGCACCAGGTCGATCAGCGAGATGCGGTAGATCAGCACTGCCCCCGGCCCCATCGCCGCGCGGACCCGGCCCACCACCTCGACCGGGAGCCGCATCCGGTTCTCATAGGACCCGCCCCACCCATCTGTCCGGCGGTTGGTGTGGGTCACAAGGAACTGGTTCAGAAAATACCCTTCCGACCCCATCACCTCCACCCCGTCATACCCGGCCTCGATCGCCCGTGCTGCCGCCGTGGCGATGTCGGCGATCTGCCTTTCGATCCCGTCCTCGTCCAGCTCGCGCGGGGCGAAGGGCGAGATTGGCGACTTGATCGCCGACGGGGCCACGCAGTCCTTGCCATAGGCGTAGCGCCCCGCATGCAGGATCTGCATCGCGATATGCCCGCCCTCGGCGTGGACGGCGTCCGTCACCCGCCGATGGTTGGCGATGTCCTGATCGGTGAACAGCCCCGCCGCGCCCGGAAACACCCCGCCCTCGCGGTTCGGAGCCATTCCGCCCGTGACGATCAGCCCCGCCCCCCCGCGCGCCCGCGCCGCATAGAAGGCAGCGACACGGCCCCAGTCGCCCGTCTCCTCCAGGCCCGTGTGCATCGAGCCCATCAGGCTGCGGTTTCGCAAGCTGACCCCGGCCAGGGTGATCGGCGACAGAAGATGCGGATAGTCGGTCATGATGGTCTCCCTTGCGGGCAGAGAATGGCGAAGCGCGACCTGAACGTCACCACGAACGCCGCGTCACAGGGTTGGCGGGCAGGGTTGGCGGGCTGCCGGTCGCCAGAACCGCCATCCGCCGCTGTCTGGCCTAAAGCACCACGACCTGCGCCGGGTCCAGAAGCCAGGGCGCGAGGATGCCGCAGGTATCCGCCAAGGGCAGCAGGGTCTCGGGCACGTCCATCCCGATCACCCGCTGCATGACTTCGGCCCGCAGGGCGCAGCGCCGGGCCAGGTTCGGATGCTTGCGCGCCAGATCGTCCCTCAGGCCCTGGTCGGCAATCACATAGCCGTCCTCCATCCGCGTCGAGCCCCAGCGGGGATGCGCCGGGATGACATCCATCTGCATCGCCATGCCCGAGGCCAGCGGAATCCCCGATTCCGCCATGATGGGCGAGGACATCCATTCATCCAGCCCGATCAGGTGGCCGGGGTTCAGGGTGATCCCGAACTCGGCGGGCAGACGGTCATGGATCATCGCCCAGACCGCGCCCCCGGCCACCCCCGGCCGCATCATCCCGCACCAGTCCGACATGGCGCGGGTGTAGGGGAAGACGAACTCGTCCAGATAGCCCGCCGCCGAGGCGGGCAGGTCGTCGGCCCCCCGCGCCATCCAGCCCGCGCGGCAGATGTTCGACCCCCAATGCGCGACGTTGAAGCTGGCAGGCACGCCGCGCCGGATGCGGTCGCCCACCGGACCGGACAGGCCCGGAGTCTCTCCCATCGCGAAGGTCGGGTGGCAGCCAAGCGGCAGGCCGCCGATCCGCGCGGCCTCGACGGCGGCGAAATCGGTCATGCCCTCGCGAAAGGAAAACACCATCCGCTTCAGGGCCGCGGCGGCCATGTGGTTGGAAAACTCCAGCCGCGCGATCTCGTCCACAGTGACGTGCACCCGAAGCCCGTGGCCGGGATGCATGAAAAGGGCCGTCGCGTTCTCGACCCGACCCGCCCGCTGACGCAGGGGATCGGCCAGAAAGGCCGGGATGTCCAATGCCAGCGCCGGGTCCTGGCCCGGGGCCAGCTCGTCCGAGCCGTACCACTTCCACCCCACGGCACCGATCCTGGCGCCGGGTGGCACCACCTCCTCCAGCCATTGCCACAACCGCCGCGAACCCCTTGGCTGGCTTGGCAACGAGAGCGAGGCGCAATGCCCGGTCCGCACCCGGCCCGCCGCGACCAGGGGCGAGACCACCGTGTAGGCCAGGCACTCGTTCCCCGCGATCAGCAGGGCGTCGCCCTCGGTCACGACCAGCACCGCCTCCTCGAAGCGCGGATCGAACCCGGTCAGCCAGTGCAGGTTCGCCGCGTGCTCACGGTCGCCATAGACGACCAGCGCTGCATATCCCGCCCCGGCCATCGCCGACCGGACGGCCGCCAGCCGCGCTTCGGCCTCGGCCAGGGAAAAGGCGGGCGGCAGGTCCGGCGTTCCGTGGTCGGGCCAGTCCAGGCGTTGCAGTCGAGTCATCCTGGTCTCCCCCCGGTCATGGCGCACAGCATCGCATTCCCCGGCCCTGCTCGTCGAGCACTCCGCGACCTGAGCGCGCGAACGACGAAGCCGGAAGGCATCCGACACCTTCCTTGCGAATCCCGCAGCCCCCGCCTATATGACCCGTGAGAGGTTGGCGCGGGCAGGCGCCTCGCCAACCCGGTCAGGTCCGGAAGGAAGCAGCCGTAACGAGCCCCGCCTGGGTCGTTGTCCAGCCTCTCACCTTTTCCCCCCTTGAGATCATGACGTGCAAGGTTTCCCTTGAACTCAAGCGCCTGGCGCCGCTTTCTGCGCCAGAACGCGGTCCAGGAAAGGCCGAAGCTGGTCGAGCAAGGCGCCCGCTTCAGACCCTGCCAGAGGACGCCAGGCAGCGCCTTGCCGCCGCAAGCGCCCGCGATGCGACGTGAAGATGGCCGCTTTGCGCCGCAAGCCGTGTCATCGGAACCTCAAGTGCTATCGGCAGGTTTTCCGGCAGTCGGGCCAGGATGGCGGCCAGGTCGATCTGCCCTTCGCCGGGGGGCAGCCGTTCGGCGCGGCCCGCGTGCAGCAGGTCTTCGGTCGAATAGGGCGGATGGACGGCGGCATCGCACAGGTGCAGGAACGGCACGCGCCGCGGCGGCAGGGCCGAAAGCTCGGCCAGCGCGCTGCCGGACCGGTCGAAATGCAGCGTGTCGATCAGGATGCCGACATCATCGGCGCCGGTCCGTTCCACCGCCGCGCGGGCCGAGGCAAGGTCGGGGACGTTGGTCCAGGGAAAGAACTCCAGCACGCAGGACAGGCCAAGCGGGCGGGCCAGCGCATGCAGCGCGGCAAGGCTGTCGGACAGCCGCGACAGGTCCGGGTCGTAGGGCGCGCAGATGACATGCCGCGCGCCAAGGGCCGCCCCGGCCTCCAGGAACGGCAGCAGGCCGTGCGGGTCAAGATCAGGGGTCAGGCGGACGAACTCGATGTCGTTGACGGTGAGGCCGGTGTCATCCAGCGCCGCACGGGTGGCGCGCAAGGCGACCGGGTCGTGGTGCAGCGGATAGCCGGGGCTGGTGTCGGTGACACGGATCAGCCGCAGGCCGACACGGTCATAGCCCACCTCTGCCGCCAGCCGGATCATGTTTGGCGGGGCAAGGTCCAGCACCGTCAGATGCGCCAGCGAGATCGGGGTCATGGCGCGGGCTCCAGCCGGTCGGCGGCGTGCAGGCCGGCGATATGGCCGAAGGTCAGCGCGGGGCCAAGGTTGATGCCGCCCGCCGGGTAGAAGCCACCCATGACCGAGGCCATGTCGGCGCCAACCGCGTACAGCCCCGGGATCGGGGACCCGTCGCGCAGCACGCGGGCGGCGGCGTCGGTTTCAAGGCCGGCAAAGGTGCCGAAACTGCCGGGAATGACCTTCACCGCCAGATAGGGCGGGCGGTCGATCGGGGCCACGCAGGGATTGGGCCGGTGCGCTGCATCCCCCTGCAGGCGCATGTAGGGCGTGGTGCCGCGATGAAAGGCGGGGTCATCGCCCGTTGCGGCATGGCGGTTCCAGCCGTCCAGCGTGGCGCGCAGGCCTGCCGGGTCGATCCCGCAGGCGGCGGCCAGAGCCTCGGGCGTGGGACCCGATGCCAGATAGCCGCTGCGCAGCCAGGGCCGCAGCGGCACCGGGAACGGGCGCGAGATGCCAAGCCCGTAGCGGCGCTGAAAGGCGCGGGTGGCGATCAGCCAGGCCACGGGCGGCTGGCCGGGCGGGGTCGCCTCCAGCAGGGCGGTGACGAAATCGTGGTAGCCCAGGCCCTCGTTGCAGAACCGCTGCCCGTTCGCCAGCACGGCGATCAGCCCGGCTTGCCGCGTTCGATGATATGCGGAAAGGGCGCCTCGCGCCCGTCGGGCCAGCGCACCACCGAGACCGGGCACCAGGCGCCGGGGCTGGCGGTGCGGCCCTGACGCGCGCCGACGGCCCCGGCCAGGTGCCGCCCGTCGCCGGTGGCGGTGGGCACGGCCAGGCTGCGCTGCGGCAGATCATGCGGAAACCCGCCCGAGGCCAGCACAACGCCGCGGCGGGCGCGGATGGTCACTTCGCCGCTGCCGGTCGCAAGAACCGCCCCGGCGACACGCTCGGCTTCGGTCAGCAGCCGGACGGCGGGACTGTTCGGCCTGAACTCCACCCCCAGATCGGCGGCGGACCGGATCAGGCGGGCGATCAGGGCCTGACCGTTGCGCAACTGCATGGCGCGGCCGTGGCGGGCCAGATCCCACAGATGGAGCATCATCCGGCGGGCGACGTGGGCAAAGGCGCGCAGGTCCCGCGTCATGGTCATGAAGGCGCGCAGGTCCGGCCCGGCCTGAATGGTCAGTCCCCAGAAGGTTGTCTCCCGCAGCGGCCTGCGCAAGAGCCGGATCAGCGGCCCCAACGCCCGCCCGTCATAGGGCGCGGCAGTCACCGATCGCCCGCCGGTCCCTGCGCCGGGCAGGTGGCCGTAGGTGTCGGGGATCTGGCTTCCGGGCTCAAAGGCCAGCGCGGTCTGCGACTGAAAGAAGGCGACCATCCGGGGGGCATGGGTCAGGAAGGCCTGCACGCGCGCGGCGTCGAACCGGGTGCCAAGAACGGCGCGCAGGTAGGTCTCTGCCGCTTCGGCGCTGTCGCTTGTGCCGGCCGCGGCGCAGACCGGGTTGCCCGGCGCCCAGATCCAGCCACCCGACCAGGCCGAGGTGCCGCCCAGCACGGCGTCCTTTTCCGCCACGATCACCCGCAGCCCGCCATGCGCCGCGGTGACGGCGGCGGACAGACCGGCTGCCCCCGACCCGATGACCAGAAGATCGCATTCCGATTGCATGGCACATCCTGCGGCGGTTGCGGACCAATGACCGATTTCCGATCCGCTGTTCAAGCCCCTATGCCCCGGCGCCGGCCCTGCTAACATGCCGGCATGAAGGAACTGACCCTCAGACAGATGGAAGTCGTGCGCGCGGTGATGATCGCGGGCAGCATCCAGGGCGCGGCGAACCTGTTGCATGTCTCGGCCCCCGGCATCAGCCGCCTGATCAAGCATACCGAGGACGGTCTGGGCTTTCGCCTGTTCGAACGGCGCGCAGGCGTGTTCGTCCCCGCGCCCGAGGCGCATGCGATCTTTGCGATGCTCAATCGGGTCTACCATCAGGTCGAGAACCTGCACGCGGCGGTATCCTCGGTGCAGAAGGGGCAGGATTTCGCGCTGTCCTTCGCCTCGGCGCCGTCCATCGCGCAGTTCATCGCGGCGCGGGCGATCCGGGCGATCCGGGGGCGGTTTCCCGACCTGATGATCGACCTGGACATCCTGAAGATCGAGGAGACGCTGGACTATCTGCTGCTGGAGCGCGGCGAGATCGTGTTCATGTCCTCGCCGGTCGAGCATTCGGCCGTGGAATCGACGCCGCTGGTCACCGGGCGCATCGTCGCCATTCTGCCCGAAGGGCACGAACTGGCATCGCAGGACACCGTATCGGTCCACGATCTGATCCGCTTTCCCTTTGTCGGCGTGGATCCGCATGACCCCTATGGCGAAATCCTTGCCCGCCCGTTCCGGGATGCGGGGCTTGACCCGCGCCACACCATGCGCGGGCGATTCGCGCAGACCACGGTCAGCCTGGTGCGCCACGGTCTGGGCGTCGCGGTGATCGACGAATTCTCGGTGGCCGAGGTCTACATGCCGGGACTGATCCGCCGCCCCCTGCGGGAAGAGGCGGCGATCACGGCCCATGTCGTGCAGAAGCGCGGTCGCCAACTGTCCAGCTTTGCGGAATTTGCCATAGATCGTTTCCGGCAGGAACTGTCGGCGGCGACCGCGCGCAAGACCTGGGCACGCTGCCCGTTCTGGCCGAATACCCGTCGAAAGAAATCCAGGGCATCATCCAGTGGGGTGCCGGCGGGTCCACCGACACGGTGGCGCGCGCGATCACGCCGCATGCCGAAGCCATCCTTGGCGGCACCGTCTTGATGCAGAACGTGACCGGCGGCGTCGGCGCCATCGGCCTGAACCAGGTCGCCGAAGCCGAGGCCGACGGCTACACGATCCTGTTCGGCGCGGAAAACCCGCTGCTCTACAAGGTGATGCAGCTTGGCGACAAGGACTATGGCGATTTCGTCCCGGTCAACATCATCGCCCGCGGCGTGCCGATCCTGGTGGCCAACGTGGACGCGCCCTTCAACACATTCCCGGAAATGGTGGCCTACATCAATGCCAACCCCAGGACGGTGAAATTCGGCTCGACCGGACCGGGCGGCCTGCCTTCGGTCGTGACCGCGATGATCAATTCCAAGACCCCGCTGGACGTGACCTTCGTACCCTATGACGGCGACGGCCCGGCGCTGACCGCGCTGCAGGGCGGGGCCATCGACGTGATGCCCGCCGTTCTGGGCGCGGCCATCGAAGGCATCAAGGGCGGCACATGAAGCCGATCGCGCTGTTCGACGTGGAACCCAGCCCGCAGCTGCCCGACGTGCCGACCATCGTCTCGACCAACCCGGAATTCGCCGAAATGCTGCCCTGGGGTCCGTTCTTCGGCGTCTTCGTCCGCGAAGGGCACCCCGGATGACATCGTTGCCGAACTGACCGCCGCCTATGCCGAGGCCGCCAAGCACCCCGATTTCGTCGCCCTGATCGACGGCCGCGGCTTCAAGATGCTGTCGCTGTCGGGCGCCGAGGCCGAGGCCTTTCTGACCGCCTGGCAGTCGCGCACCGCCTGGCTGATCCACGAAGCCGGCCTGACCAAGGCCTCGCCCGAGGACTTCGGTATCGCCAAGCCCTGAGCCTGGGCCTACCATCCGACCACATGATCTGACGCCGCCCCCTTTCCTCGCAATCGGGGCGGCGATTCCATTCCAGACGACCGGGAGGGGGGAGCCGACCGGGCGGCACATCTGACCCTTGGGAGGGGAAAACCAATGCAGACAAAGCAACCAAGACGGCCGGGAGAGCTGGTCTTCAACCTGGCAATGGTGCTGGGCAGCCTGTTCCTGCTGTGGTCCGCCTACGGCATCTCGGGCTTCGAGGCGCTGTCCGCCCCCGGTGCCATCCCGCTGGTGACGACGGCGGTGATGGTGGTCTGCGGCGCGCTGATCCTGCGCGACACCCTGCGCAAAAGCGCCACGACCGCCGAAAAGCTGGAGCGCGACATCCTGCCCCTGCCGGTCATCGTGACCATCCTGGCGATCCTGGCCTATGCGCTGGCGCTGAAGCCGCTGGGGTTCCTGCCGACCTCGTTCCTGTTCCTGACCGGACTGATCGGCTACCTGCGGGGCGGCAGCCTGTTGCGCGCGGCGATCCAGTCGCTGCTGATCGTGGCGCTGATCTACCTGGTCTTCCGCATCGTCTTTACCGTGCTGATGCCGCCCGGAATCGTCCCCGAGGCCGAGATCATCGCCTGGGTGAAATCGCTGTTCGCCGGCGGAGGGACCTGAGATGGAGATCATCCAGAACCTGCTGATCCCGGTCCTTGACCTTCAGCCTGCTGTCCCTGATCGCCCTTGGCACCTTTGCCGGCATCTATGTCGGCGCGATCCCCGGCCTGTCGGTGACGATGGCCGTGTCGATCCTGATCTCGTTCACCTTCAGCTGGGATGTCTACCCCGCGCTGGCGCTGATGATCGGCATCTACATGGGCGGGGTCTATGGCGGGTCTCGCACGGCGATCCTGCTGAACATCCCCGGCGCGCCGGCCGCCATCGCCACGGCGCTTGACGGCTATCCCATGGCGCAGAAGGGCCTGGCGGGCGAGGCCATCGGCATCGTCACCGTGGTCTCGTTCATCGGCGGCTTTGTCGGCATCCTGTCGCTGGCGATCTTTGCGCCGCTGCTGGCCGATTTCGCCATCCGGTTCCAGCCGCGCGACTATTTCCTGCTGGGGGTGCTGGGCATCCTGCTGGTCGGGTCGCTGTCGGGCGAAAGCCTGGTCAAGGGCATCTTTGCCGGGGCGCTGGGGGTCGGGCTGGGATCGGTCGGGATGGACCCGCTGACCTTCACCGAACGCTTCACCTTCGGCACCGACGGCTTGCGCGCGGGGGTGTCCTTCGTGGCGGTGATGATCGGGATGTTCGGCATTTCCGAAGGGCTGATGCAGTTGCACACCCTCAACAGCCCGGTGATCAAGCAGAAGATCGGCCGCATCGTTCCGTCCTGGCCGCTGGTGCGCAAGCATCTGCCGCTGGGGATGCAGACCTCCAGCATCGGGACGGTGATCGGTGCGCTGCCGGGCACCGGCGGCGACATCGCGGCGCTGATCGCCTATGACCACGCGACGCGCGTGACCAAGAACCCCGAAGTGCCCTTCGGCAAGGGCGCGGTCGAGGGGCTGGTCGCCCCGGAAACCGCCAACAACGCCGCCGTCAGCGGCGCCTTCATCCCGATGCTGACCCTGGGTATTCCGGGCGATGCGGTGACTGCGATCATGATCGGAGCGCTGTTCATCCACGGGCTGAACCCCGGACCGATGCTGATGGTGGATCAGCCCGACATGTTCTGGTTCATCGTCTCGTCGCTGGCGCTGGCCAACTGCTTCATGCTGATCTTCGGGCTGACCGGCATCAGGGCCTTCGTCAAGATCGTGGAAATGCCGCGCGCGGTCCTGTTGCCGGTGATCCTGCTTCTGTCCGTCGTCGGCGCCTATGCGGTGTCGAACAGCCTGACCGATGTCTACTGGATGCTGGGCTTTGGCGTCTTTGGCTACTTCATGAAGCTGTACGGCTATCCGCTGGGTCCGGTGATCCTGGGCGTGATCCTGAGCCGCCTTCTGGACGACAACTGGCGCCGGGCGATCATCTCGGACCAGGAAAGCCTGTGGATGCTGCTGAAGGGCACGCTGATGAGCCCGCTGTCGGCAGTGCTGTTCTTCTCGGTCGTGCTGATCTTTGTCTCGAAGACCCCGCTCTGGGGCATGATCTTCCGCAAGAGGGCTGCATGAGCGACACCATCCGCGCCGAGGTGATCAGGCTGGGCCTGATCGGCGACAACATCGCCAAGTCGCAATCCCCCCGCCTGCATCGCCTGGCGGGGGCGCAGAACGGGCGGCGGGCGGTCTATGACCAACTGGTCCCGGCGGAAATGGGCATGGATTTCGACGCGGTCTTTGCCCATGCCGCGCAGGCGGGGTACCGCGGGGTCAACGTGACCTACCCCTACAAGGAGCGCGCGGCGGCAAAGGTCACGGTCGATGATCCGCTGGTGCGGGCCATCGGGGCGGTCAATACCGTGGTGTTCGATGCGGGCGGCCCGCAGGGGTTCAACACCGACTATTCCGGTTTCATCGCCGCCTACCGGCGCGTGCGCGGCGATGCGCCCCCCGGCCCGGTCCTGATGATCGGGGCGGGCGGCGTGGGCAAGGCGGTGGCCTTCGGCCTGGTCGCCCTTGGCCTGACCGAGATCCGCATCGCCGACCGCGACCTGCCCAAGGCGCAGGCGCTGTCGCAGGCCCTGGCGGCCGCCCGGCCGGGTCTGGTGACAAGCACCGGCACCGATGCCGCAGCCCTTGCCCCCGGCGCGTCCGGCATCATCAACTGCACGCCGGTCGGGATGGCGGGATACGACGGCACGCCCCTGCCGCGCGACGCGATGGCCGGCGGCGCCTGGGTGTTCGACGCCGTCTACACACCCGTGGAGACCCGGTTCCTGCAAGACGCCGGTGCCGAGGGTCTGCAAGTCATCTCGGGCTACGAGCTGTTCTTCGGGCAGGGCGTTGACGCCTGGCGCATCTTCACCGGCCTGCCGCTGGACGAGGCGCGGATGCGCCGCGAATTGGCCGAAGGAAAGGACGTCGCATGAAGACCTCGATCGCCACCGTCTCGATCTCGGGCACATTCGCCGAAAAGCTGGAGGCCATCGCCAGGGCCGGGTTCGACGGGATCGAGATTTTCGAGCAGGATTTCATCGCCTCCGATTTCACCCCCGCCGATGTCGGCCGGATGGTGCGCGACCAGGGGCTGGAAATCACCCTGTTCCAGCCCTTCCGCGATTTCGAGGGCCTGCCAGAGCCGCACCGCAGCCGCGCCTTCGCCCGCGCTGCCCGCAAGTTCGACCTGATGAACCAGCTTGGCACCGATCTGGTGCTGGTCTGCTCCTCGGTTCACCCAGCCGCGATGGGCGGGATCGACCGCATGGCCGCCGATTTCGCGGCTTTGGGTGATCTGGCCCGCACGCATGGCATCCGCGTCGGGTTCGAGGCGCTGGCCTGGGGGCGGCATGTCAACGACCACCGCGACGCCTGGGAAGTCGTCCGCCGCGCCGATCATCCGAATGTCGGGCTGATCCTGGACAGCTTCCACACCCTGGGCCGCAAGATCGACCCCGACACCATCCGCCGCATTCCCGGCGACAGGATCTTCTTCGTGCAGCTGGCCGATGCGCCCGCGATCGAGATGGACCTGCTTTACTGGTCGCGCCACTTCCGCAACATGCCGGGAGAGGGAGATCTGGACGTGACCGCCTTCATGCGGGCGGTCATGGCGACGGGCTACAAGGGCCCGCTCTCGCTTGAAATCTTCAACGACCAGTTCCGCGCGGGGCTGCCCCGGCTGGTGGCGCAGGATGGCCACCGCAGCCTGATTTCCCTGCTGGACCGCGTCCGCCGGGCCGAGCCCACTCTGCCGGTGGAGCTGCCCGATTTCCCCGCCGCCGCCCCCGTAAGCCGGGTGGAGTTCATCGAATTCGCCACCTCGCCGGAAGATGCCCCCGGTCTGGAGGATTTTCTGGCCGCAACCGGATTTTCCCGCGCCGGTGCGCATGTGTCCAAGCCCGTGACCCTGTGGCGGCAGGGCGGCGTCAATGTGCTGGTCAACACCGACAGCACCGGCTTTGCCCGGTCTTCCTATGTCGCGCATGGCACGACGGTCTCTGAAGTGGCGCTGATGGTGCCCGATGCACAATCCGCCCACACCCGCGCGCTGGCCATGCTGGCACAGGATCACCAGCACCCGCCCAACCCGGAGAGTTGCAGATCCCCGCCATTCGCGGCGTCGGCGGCAGCATCCTGCGGCTGCTGGATGCCGGGTCCGACCTGTCGCGCATCTGGTCGGTCGATTTCAGCAGCGATGCCGCGCCCGCC
>PNNE01000426.1 GCA_013824055.1 Rhodobacter sp.
AGATCGCCGACTTGATCCAGTTTTCCAGCGCGGCCTTGGGGGCGGCGCCGACCTTGTTCGACACGACCTGGCCGTCCTTGAACATGAAGAGCGCCGGGATGCCGCGAACGCCCAGAACGGCGGGGCTGTCGGGGTTTTCGTCGACGTTGACCTTCACGATCTTGACCTGACCCGCGTATTGCGTCGCCAGTTCCTCGAGCGCCGGGCCGATCTGGCGGCACGGGCCGCACCATTCGGCCCAGAAGTCCACGACGACCGGAATCGGCGACTGGCGGACTTCGGCATCGAAGGTGGCGTCGGTGACTGCAACGGTGGCAGCGCCCATGATCGTTCTCCTAAGGGGATTTGTCGGGTCAGGAAGGTAAGAAGCCGGCAGCCGAACGTCAAGCTGTCGTGGCACGCGACAGGGCCGCCCTCACGATGTCGGGATCGACAGGCATCAGACGGGGGACGCGGGTCCAGAGGATGGCGGTCTCGATCCGGCGGTCGGGGTAGATGGCGGCCAGCATGTGGGCATAGGCGCCGAGCTGGCGAAGGATGCCTTCCGGGACCTGCGCCGGCGTCGCGGGAACGACAGCGTTCGACTTGTAGTCGATGACCAGGATGCGGTCGGGGGCAATCACCAGCCGGTCGATGGTGCCGGCAAGCGTTCGGGCACCCCAGGGGGCAGAGACGGCGACCTCGGCCAGCGTGTCGGGGCCGAACAGCGGGGCAAGGTCGGGCTGGGACAGCACAAGCTGCGCCGCGGCCAGGGCTTCGGCGCGGTGCGAGCCGTCCAGAAGCGACGCCGCCAGACCGGGCCAGTCGGCGGCCGGGCGACCCGGCAGGCGTTCCAGAAGCAAGTGCAGCGCGGTGCCGCGTGCCTTGGCCTCGGCATCTGACTCGCCCGCAAGCGCCTTTGCCCCGCCAAGGTCCGAGGGCGACAGCACCTGCGGCGCGCGGATGGCCTCGGGCGCCGGCCGCGAGGTCCAGGCCGGCGGGGCAAGGCTGGCCTCAGCCGTCGCGGTGCGGGGCGCGGGCAAGGGCCAGTCCCCGGCCTGGTGACGCAGGACCCCACCCGCGATGGTCTTGCCCCCTGCGGCCTGAACCCCCGCGCGGATCAGGTTCATCCAGCACTCGGCCTGCGAGGTCTTGCCCGCCCCCGCCACCACCAGCCAGGTGCGCGCCCGGGTCATGGCGACGTAGAGCAGCCGCAGCCGTTCCGCCGCGTCGCGGGCCTGCCGCGCCGCGCGTTCGGCGGCGATCACCGGAGGGCTTTCCTCTCTGGCGACCTTCCAGACCGGCGGGCCAGCGGGACTGCGGTAGATCTGGTCGCGGTCCTGCGGAGTGCGGTCGCAGGTGTCGGGCAGCAGGACGATCTCGGCCTCCAGCCCCTTGGCGCCGTGGACGGTCATCACCCGGATCCGGTGGCCCTCGCCGTCAAGCTGGCGTTTCACCTCGACTTCGTCCGTCTCCATCCAGGTCAGGAACCCCGTCAGGCTGGGCACCTCCGAGGTCTCGTAGGACAGGGCCTGACCCAGAAGCTCGTCGATCCCGTCCTCGGCTTCCGGCCCCAGGCGGCCGATCAGCTTGCGGCGGCCGTCGTGGCGGTGAAGGACGCGTTCGATCAGGTCATAGGGGCGCAGGAAGTCGGCCTGGCTGCGCATGTCGTTCAGGAAGCTCAGCGTCTCGGCCTGGCCGGGATGGTCGCGCAGGGCTTCCCACAGATAGCCCTTGCGCGGGTGGGCCAGGCGGAAAAGCTCGGCTTCGGACCAGCCGCAAAGCGGCGAGCGGAGGACGGCGGCCAGCGACAGGTCGTCCTCGGGCGTGTCGAGGAAGGACAGCAGCGCGGTCAGGTCCTTGACCGCCAGCTCGCCGCCAAGCTTCAACCGGTCGGCCCCGGCGATGGGCAGCCCGCGCGATTTGCAGGCCCGGATGATCTCGTGGAACAGATCGGACCGCCGTTGGACCAGGATCAGGAAATCGCCATGGTGGATCGGGCGCGGGCCGCCCCTGGCCTGCGGGATCTGCTCGCCGCCCTCGACCCGGTCCTGGATCCATTTCGCGATGTCCCCGGCAAGGGCGACGTTCGGGTCCTCGGGGTGGGGGGTGTCGATGGGCTGGAACCAGGGGCCGGGTTCGGCCTTCTCCTCTTTCTCGATCACCGGCCAGATGTCGACGCGGCCGGGCAGGCCTTCGTTGAAGGCAAGGTGATGCGATCCCCCGCCAAGCGCCTGGGCTTGAGCTTCGGTGAAGGTCCGGTCCACGACCTCGAGGATCGCGGCGGACGAACGGAAGGAATGTTCCAGCGCGCTGTCCGCAAGCCCCGGCCCGCCCGCAAGGCGCAAGGCGAAATGGTCGCGCATCCGGTCGAAGGCGGCGACATCGGCGCCCTGGAAGGAATAGATCGACTGCTTCTTGTCGCCCACGACGAACAGCGTCCGGGGCCGGTTGCTGGCGCCTTCGCCCGCGATCAGTTCGGCGGCCAGTGCCTCGATCAGCTCCCACTGGTCGGGGCTGGTGTCCTGCGCCTCGTCGACAAGGATGTGGTCAAGCCCCCCGTCCAGCCGGAAGAGCACCCAGGCCGCCAGCGCCGGGTCCTTGAGCAGGCCCTTGGCACGGCTGATGAGGTCGTCAAAGTCCAGCAGGCCCCGCGCGGCCTTTCGGGCAGCATATTCCGGCAGGAAGCGGGCGGCGAAGTCATGCAGCGCAAGGGTCTTTCTGGCGGCGGCAAGGGCCTTTTCCGCGTCCAGCGCATCGCAGACGCGCTGCATGAAGTCGTCGAAGTCGTGGACCAGATCGCCCATCGCGGTCCGGACCTTCGTGGTCGGCACCTTGGCAAAGTTCGGCTGGCCGTCCTTCTTCAGCAGCAGACCATACAGCAGGTCAAGGTCGGCACGCCCCGGAGTCCGGGTCTCGACCCCGGCCAGACCCGCGGCCAGGTCCTGCATGGTCGCCGATCCGGCGCGCAGAAGCGGCAGGCACTGCGCGATCAGCCAATCCTCGCCGCCGCGAAAGGCGATCTTCACGAAATGGTCGTCGGTGATGTCCAGGGGCAGACCAAAGAGCGGCCAGATCTCGGCGGCGGCAAGCGGCTTGTCAAAGGCGGCACGGTGGCTGGCGATCTGTTCGACAAGCGTGCCGAACTCCTCGCCGTTCTGCACCTCGGTCAGGCGCCGGACGACGGCGGCATGGGGACCGTCGGCCAGTTCCTCGACGATCTCGGCGCGCATGTGCCGCGCGGCGCGGTCGTCCATCTCGGCAAAGCCGGGGGGCACTCCGGCCTCAAGCGGGAAACGGCGCAGAAGGCTGCCGCAGAAGCTGTGGATCGTCTGGATGCGCAACCCGCCGGGTGTCTCGATGGCACGGGCGAAAAGCTGGCGCGCACGTTGCAGACGGCGGGGGGAGAGGTCGGTTTCCCCAAGGTCCGCCAGTGCTGCGCGCAGGTCGGCGTCGGGCTTCATCGCCCATTCGCCCAGGCGGCGGAACAGCCGGTTCTGCATCTCGGAGGCGGCGGCCTTGGTGTAGGTCAGGCACAGGATGTGCTGCGGCTCCACCCCCGAGAGCAGCAGCCGCGCCACCCGGTCGGTCAGGACGCGGGTCTTGCCGGACCCCGCGTTGGCCGACAGCCAGGTGTTGCGGGCGGGATCGGCGGCCTCGATCTGGCGCCGGGCGGCGGGGGTCATGCCAGCTCCTCCGGCACCGGGTCGGCGGTCAGATCCCATTCGCCAAAGCGCGACAGGTGGTCATAGTCGCTGGCATCCCGCACCGATTCCAAGGCGCGGCGGGCGGTGTAGCCCTGGTCGGGGCGGGCGTAGGCGGCGATCAGGCGGGTAAAGTCGGCCCAGACCTCGGCCACCTGACCGGGGGTCAGCGTGACCTCCTGGGTCTTGAGCTGCGCCTTCAGGCCGACGTAGACCACCCTGGCGACCTCTTCGGCGTCCAGGCCCTTGAAGGCCCCCGCCTCGGCCATCGCGGCCAGAAGCAGCAACTGCTTGTCAAAATGCACCTGCTGCTTGGGTGAGGGAGGGTCTCCGGTCTTGTAGTCGATGAGCAGGAGCCGCCCATCCGCAAGCCGGTCGATGCGGTCGGGCTTGCCGGTCAGGGTGAAGTCCTGGCCGGAAAGCTGGACCGCGCCCTTCTCCTCCATCAGGACAGGCGTCCCGCCTGTCGAGGCCGAGAAGGCCAGGAAGGCGTCGGCGGCCTTGGCGATGCGCGACAGCCAGATGGTCCGGGCCAGGGGCCAGGCGACCTTTTCCGAGATCACGGTCCTGGCAATGGCCATCAGGGCGTCCCGATCCCCGCCACCCTGGCGCAGGAAAAGCTCGAGGATTTCGTGCAGGACGACGCCGCGCAGGCGGGGGTCCGGCTCGGGGCGCAGGGGGTCGAGCGGTTTCAGCTTCAGCACATGGCGGGCGTAGATCGCGAAGGGGTCGCGGATCAGGGTCTTGATTTCGGTCACCGAAAGCCGCTTTGGCCGGGCCGCGACAGGCGGGCGGGGCGAGGGACGTTTCGCGGGCGGGATCTCGGGCGCGCGATCGAAGGCGGCGGCCATCTGCAACCAGTGGTCGCCGCGCGCCTGCATCGCTTTCAGCGCCTCGGGGCCATTCCGGTCCGGCAGACCTGCCATCAGGTTCACCAGCCGGTTCAGCCAGCGCGAGGGCACGGTTTCCGCCTCGGCGCCACGTTTCGACCGCGACAGGACCACGCCCCGCGCCGCCACCGCCTGCTGGTAGTCATGCGCCGAAAGCCCGACCCGACGCTCGGGCAGCAAAAGCCCCGCCTCCTTGCGCATGGCGCGGTTCAGCCAGGGGTCGGGCGGCGGCTGGCTGGGCCAGATCCCGTCGTTCAGCCCGCCCAGGATCACCAGGTCGGCCCCCTGCACCCGGGCCTCCAGCGTGCCCCAGATCATGATGCCGGGATGCACGCTTTCCGTCTCGCGCACCTCGTGACGCTGCAGGACGCCCTGGAAGACACCGGTGTAGTCCAGCGGCGACATCTCGCCCCCGGCATCGGCTTCGGCCTGCAATTCGGCCAGGGCCACCGCGGCCGCTTCCCCCGCGGCCTTGTCCCACAGCCCGCCCGCCCCGGTCTCGGCAAAGCCGCGCGCAAGGGCCTGGGTCAGCGAAAGGTGAAGCGTCACGAAATCGGCAAGCGCCATCCGGCCCATCGTCTCGTGCCCGCAGATGGTTTCGCCGACGATCCGCGCCCAGTCGGCAGCGCGGTCCAGCCGCTGCTTGCCGGCCCAGTCGCGGATGCTGTCCAGGGTGGGAAAGGCCGGTCCGTGGCGACGCAGGTGCAGCTCGAACTCGCGGGTCAGGATCAGGTGCGGGCCGCGCCCCGGCCCGGAAAACGCCAGCGGGTGTTTCAGGATCGCCAGCAAAGCGTCGCCGGTCAGCTTCTGGCCGAACAGCGCCGCGACCTGCCGCAGCAGGCGGCCGGGAGCCGAAAGCGCCAAGGGCCGACCCGCGGAATCGTCGGGCCGGATGCCCCAGCGATCCAGCGCCGCCGTGACGCGGCGGGTCAGGTTGCGGTCGGGGGTGACAAGGGCGGCCCTGGTGCCGGTTTCGGCCGCGTCGCGCAGGATCAGCGCGATGGCCAGCGCCTCGGTCCGCTCGCTGGGGGCTTCCAGCAGCGTCAGGCCCTGGGTCGCGGCGATCAGGTCGGGCAGGTCCGGCCCCTCGGACAGCCATTGGTCGGTGATCGGCGCGGGTCGAAGCGACAGGGAAATCAGACGGTTGCGGTCCGGTGCGGGGGCCGCGGCCGAGGTCCAGGGCCGAATGTCGGAGCGGTCGCAGCCCAGCAGGTCGATCAGCTTGCGGTAGCGATACTGCGGGTGGTCCTCGGCGGTCAGGGCCTCGTCCATGCTGTCCCAGACCTGGGCGGGCAGGTCGAAATCGAAACCCGGCAGGACGACGGCACCGTTGGGCAGACCGGCCAGCACCTGCATGACAAGCGCCGTTGTCCCGCGCGATCCGGTCGAGCCGGCAAGGATCACCGGGTGCTGCGGCGGCGCTTTGGTCCAGCTTTCGCGGACTGCGGTCACCGCCTGGCGCAGGACGGCCTCGGCGTCCAGAGCCGCGCCAGCCAGCACTTGCGAGACGATGCCCAGGAAGGCCTGCATCCGCGCCCAGTGGGCCGAATGGTTGGCGACGTCCAGCGCGGCGATGCGGTCGGGGGTCACACCCTCGCCCTGCATCTCCTCCATCAGCGCGGCAAGGCTGTCGGACAGATCGTAAAGCGCGGTGCGGGGGAAATGCGTGGTCCCGGTGGCCAGCAGCCGGTCAAGCAGGACCGAAAGCTGCAACCGCCGCCGCAGGGGCGAAATCGGGCGGGGCAGGGTCAGGTCCGCCAGTGCCGCGACCTCGGTGACCAGCAGGATGCGGGGCAGCAGCAGCGCGCCGCGGGTCTGGAGACACTCCACCACCCGCCGCCGCATCCGCTGGGTGTTGACGATCAGCGTCACCCGCGCCAGGGCCTCGGGCGGCAGGCCGTCCATCCGCTGCAGCAGGCCCGCGACCAGTTCGGCCGGGAAGTCGACGCCGGGGGGCAGGGCGAAAAGCGTGTCAGCCATGCCGGGCAGACTGGATCAGGCGTTCGGCCGCGGCAATCCCTTCCGGGTGGCCCACGTCGCACCAGTCGCCGTCATGGATCAGACCGAAGGCGGTGCCCGCCGCGATCATCGCGGTCCAGGGTTGGTTCAGCGAAAAGACGGGGTCGGACGTGGCGGCGATGCGCGGGGTCTGCAGGATCTGCGCGCCGATGAAGACGTGGTCTTCGCCGCCCCGGCCCCGACCGATCCGGCCGTCCGGGGCAAGGTGGAAGTCGGCCTTGGCTCCGTGAGCAAGGGTGCGCTGCAGCGGCAGCAGCAGCAGCAGCGCCTCCATCCGGTGCGGGTCCCAGGCTTGCGCAAGCTGGGTCAGCGGGTTCGCCCCGGTCCAGATGCCGTCGCTGTTCAGGGTCGCCACGGGACCGTCACCAAGCAGGGGAAGGGCGGCCTTCAGACCCCCGCCGGTTTCCAGGATGGTCCCCGCTTCGTGGCTGATCGCGACATCTCGCCCGGCCAGATGCAGGGCCATCTGGTCGGCACGGTAATGCGTGTTGACCACAGTGCGGGTCACGCCCGCCTGCAAGCCGATCTCCAGCGCATGGTCGATCAGCGGCTGGCCCGCGACGGGGATCAGCGGCTTGGGCCGACCTTGGGTCAGCGCGCCCATCCGGGTGCCGAAGCCGGCGGCGAAGATCATCAGCGGGAAGGGGAAGCCGGGCATTGCTGTTCGATCTTCTGCAGGATTTCCGGGGTGGGCGCGGGAAGCGTGGCGTCGCAGATCCTGCGCAAATCGGCAAGGTCGGGATGGGCGAGGTTCTTTTGCAGCTGGCCCCAGACGCGGGGGATCAGGCAAAGGTAGTTCGGCTTGCCCGCGACCAGGCAAAGCCGGACAAAGACGCCCAGGATACGCAGCGCGCGCTGGGCGCCAAGCGTGGCATACCGGGCGGCGAAGGCCTTCGGGTCCTCGCCCCGCGCCGCGACGAAGCGCGCGATCATCGCGGCCTCGGTCTCTGGCGCGACATCGCGGCGGGCGTCCTGCAGCAGCGAGACCAGATCATATCCCGGCTGGCCCAGCTGACCCAGCTGGAAGTCCAGAACCCCGACGCGCTTCAGGCCCTCGCGCCCCGGAAGCCAGAGCAGGTTCTCGGCGTGGTAGTCGCGCAGGATCAGGACGCGGGGGCCGTCGGCGCGGGCCTTCACTGCGGCGGTCAGAGTGGCGATGAAGGGCGTTGCGTCGGGTTTCTGCCCGGTTGCGGCAAAGGCATACCAGTCCAGCGCGAAACCGGCGGAACTGGCCCAATCCCCGGCGGACAGGTTCGGCAGGCCGGGCGGCGGGGCGGCGCGTTGCAGGTGAAGAAGGACATCGACAGCGGGGGCGTAAAGCTCAGCCTCGCGGGTGGGGTCGGTTTGCACAAGCCGGGCAAAGAGGTCGTCGCCGAGATCCTCGAGCAAGAGGAACCCCCGGCCAAGGTCTTCGGCAAGGACCCTGGGGGCCGACAGGCCGAGACCGCGCAGATGGCGGGCCATGCTGGCGAAGGCCGCAGGGTCGTCCGCGCCGCCGGGCGGGTTGTCCATCAGGACCGCGGTGGCGGCACCCAGCCGCAAACGCTCGTAGCGGCGGTCCGAGGCATCGCCTGCCAGGTGCTGACGCTCGGCCTGGCCCCAGCCTGCGGCGGTCAGGAAGGCCGCGATCGCGGCGGCACGGTCTGTCATCGGTCAGCGCCCGGAAGCAGCGCCTGGACAAGTCCGTCGCGCCCGCCTGTGATGACGGCCCGGCGACCCTCACTCTCCTCCTCAGCCGCAGCCTCCAGCCGAAGGCGCAGCGCATCGGGCGGCACATGCTTGCCCAGTCGGTCGGGCCACTCGACCAGGCAGATCGCCGAGGCAAAGGCGTCGTCAAGGCCAAGCTCCCAGACTTCGTCGGGGTGCGCCAGGCGGTACAGGTCGGCGTGCCAGATCTCGCCCCCCGCCGCCTCGTAGACCTGAACCAGAGTGAAGGTCGGCGAGGGCACCTCTTCCTCGCGGCCGATGCGGGCGCGGATGAAAGCGCGGGCCAGACAGCTTTTCCCGGCCCCGACCGGCCCTTCCAGCAGGACGACGTCGCCGGGTTTCGCCAGGGCGGCAAGGCGCTGACCCAGCGCCTCGGTGTCGGCGGCGGTCGGCAGGTGCAGGGTTGCGTCACTGGACATGGCGCGACTGTAGCGGTGCGGCCCGCCGCTGCAAGCCTCAGGCCGAAAGGAGTCCGACCCCGCCGGTCTCGCGCACCGAGCTGAAGCTGACCGAGGCCTGGAGGCGGAAGGTGATCAGCGTGGCGCCGCCGGTCAGCGGGCGGAAGCGGCACATCACCAGGCGTCCGTCCAGCAGGCGCACTTCGCCCTCCCAGGGGGTCCGGTCGCCCGAGCTGGTCACGTAGTCGATGGCGTCATCCCACAGCAGTGTCGGCGCCGCATGATCCCGCCACCAGGCACAGAGTGTCGAAACGCTGGCCTCGGACAAAAGCACCTGCGGGTCGTGCTGCCACAGCTGCGCATAGGCATGGTTCGACATGACAAGCTGACCACCCTGCGAGAAGACCGCCACGGCATCCTCGACCGCGTCGATCACCGACTGGCCCAGCTCCACGTCGGCCCGATAGCGCCGGGTGCGCGACATTTCGTGCGAGATGTCCTCGAACATGAAGGCAAGCGCGCCATTGGGATGGGGGCGTCCGATCACCCGGTAGGTCTGGCCGCCCGGCAGGCTCCAGGTTTCCTCGAACAGGCCCATCGTCGCCTCTTCCTCCAGCCGGGCCAGCTGCTTGCGCCAGCTGCGATAGTCGCGGGGTTCCGGGATCATCGCCTTGGCCCGCATCGCATCCAGGAACGCGTTCAGCGTGGGCCGCGAGATCAGAAGCTCGGGCGCGAGCGTGGTCAGGTCGGTCAGCGCGGGGTTGAACATCTGCAGGCAGCGCGACCGGTCGAAGATGGCAAGGCCAATCGGCAGATCGGCGAAAGTCTTGGTCAGCGTCTGCATGAACTCGCGCAGCGCGGTTTCCGCCTGCACCGCCTTGTCGGCGGCCAGCGCATAGCACAGGGTTTCCTCGCCCGAGGCGATCCGGACCAGGTCGAACCATTCCGCCCCGCTTGGCATCTGCAGCTTCAGGCGTGGCAGGCGGCCCTTGACCGGATCATTGGCGAAAAGCCTGGGCAGCGGCCAGGACAGATCCTCACCCTCGGGCAGAAGCTCGACCGCGCGGATGAGATAGGCGTGATTCGCCCAGATGACCGCACCGTCCGGCGCTTCCTTCCACATCAGCACCGGCGCGCGGGACAGGACGGCGCGCTGCGACATCACCTCTTGCTGCAGGGCCGCGGCCGTCGCGGCATCCGCGCCATCGGCGCGATCCTCCTGCCCGCTTTCGACCGTCAGCCGGGTCACGCCCGAGACCAGCTCGGCCGTGAGGACCAGGGCAGGCGACACGCCGGCCCGCGAGGAAATCCTCAGCTGACCAAGACGGGGCAGAGCCTCCAACTGTTCGGAAAGATTGGGAAAATCTGATCCAAAGCGGGCGATCAGCCGAGCCAGGGCGCGGCTGTCCTCTCCCTCGGGCAAGAGGGCGCGACCAGCGGGCGAGGCATCGACCAGACGCTCACCGTCGAAGAGATAGGCCACCCGCGACGGGGAGGGGTCGAAGATACTGGCCGCAGATGCCGGACGCCACGACTGCCAGGCGGCCAAGAGCAACAGGCCCGCCATCGCGACCAGCAGGGCGCTTAACATCATCCCCAACGCCATTGACCATTCGACTGCCATCTTCACCCCCGGAGTTTCACCCGATGGGCAAAGCTAGGCTGCAATCGGTTAATTGGCCGTTAACTCCGCTTCATCCTGCGATCCGCGTGTTCTCGCCCAGGCCCCCCTGGGTCGACGGGGCGGTCAGGTCGGCCACGTCCCAGACCGCCTCGACCACCGCGCCCGAGCGTTCGGGGCGTTCCTTGCGGGCCAGGAAGGGGTCGGTCGCATTGGCGAAGGAAAGCTCGGCGCCCGAGCGTTCCAGAAGCGTCTTGGCGATGAAGAGACCCAGGCCCATTCCTTCATATCCCGGGCGCTTTTCGGCATCGGGATCAGAGCGGCGGGCGCGGACGAAGGGGTCGCCGATGCGGCCGATCAGGCCCGCAGGAAAGCCGTCCCCATCGTCGGTGATGCGCACGAAGATACGGCGGGCGTTCCATTCCCCCTCGATCCAGACGCTGGTCCGGGCAAAGTCGACGGCGTTCTGCACCAGGTTCCGCAGCCCGTGGATCACCTCGGGTCGGCGCAGGATCGTCGGTTGTTCCGCCGCGCCGTCCTGGGTCGGCGCAAAGCTGAAGTCCACCCGCTTGCCGCGCGACAGATGTGGCTCGGCGGCCTCGCGCACCACCGCCGACAGCGGGGCCTGCCGCAGGTGGAGGTCGTCCTTCCCCGCCCGCCCCATGTCGCGCAGGATGTCCCGGCAGCGGTCGGCCTGCGCGCGGATCAGGCGGGCGTCCTCCTGCAACTCGGGCTGGGAGTCCAGCTCCTCGATCAGCTCGGCGCTGACCAGCTTGATGGTGGCAAGGGGTGTCCCCAACTCGTGCGCGGCGGCCGCGACGACGCCGGCCAGGTCAGTCAGCTTCTGCTCGCGCGCCAGGGCCATCTGGGTCGCCAGCAGCGCCTCGGACATCGACCGCATCTCGGTCGCGACACGGCGGGAGTACAGGCCAAGGAACAGGATGCCGATCACGATCGACAGCCAGAAGCCGAAGGCGAAGATGCCGGGGATCACCAGCGCCGTTCCGTCTGCAAAGCGCAGCGGCAGATACCAGACTGCCGCAGCCGAGACGGCAAGGATCGCCAGCGCCCCAAGCACCAGGGTCGACCGCAGTCGCAGCACCGAGGCCGACATGGTGACGGGCGCCAGCACCAGGATCACGAAGGGGTTGGTCAGCCCGCCGGTCAGGAAGATCAGGAAGGCCAGTTGCCCAAGGTCGAACAGCAGGGTGAGAAAGGCCTCGGTCTCGCTCAGCCGCCGGGTCTCGGGGAAAAGCATGATCAGGACCAGGTTCGCCATCACCGACAGCCCCACTGCCAGCGCGCAGAGACCCAGCGGCAATTGCAGCCCGTAGACCTGGCTTGCCACCAGGATCGCCGTGCCTTGCCCGGCAATCGCCATCCAGCGCAACAGGATCAGCGTGCGCTGACGGACCATGTTGGCGCCGACGTCGGCGACAGGAAAGCCGGGGAATGTGGTGGTCATGCTGTGACCGGTTGTCCTTTCCGGGGGTTTGCCATTGTTAAGGGCGCCCAGTTCGTAGATCAATGCGACCCGTCAGCCGAAGGAGCCACGCCATGAGCAAGCTATACGCCGGAGCCGCCGCCGCCGCAGTTGCGGCCCTGCTGGGGGGATCGTTCCTTTACATCCAGATGCAGCGCAGCGGCAACGAATTCGCCCAGTGCCGCCAGGGGGTCGCGGGGGGCGACATCGGCGGGCCCTTCACTCTGGTCAACACCGCGGGCCAGACCGTGACCGACAAGGAGGTGCTGACCAAACCCTCTCTCGTCTATTTCGGCTTCACCTTCTGCCCGGATATCTGCCCGCTGGACGTGGCCCGCAATGTCGAGGCCGTGGACCTGCTGGACGAGCGCGGACTGGATGTGACCCCGGTCTTCATCTCGATCGACCCCGAGCGCGACACGCCCGAGGTGCTGGCCGACTACGCGTCGAACATGCACCCCAAGCTGATTGCCCTGACCGGATCGGCGGATCAGGTGCGGGCGGCTGCCCAGGCTTACAGGACCGTCTACAAGAGGCGCGAGACGGGCGACGAATACTATCTGATGGACCACATGACCTTCACCTATCTGATGCTTCCGGGCGAAGGCTTTGTGGATTTCTTCCGCCGCGACATTACTTCCGAGCAGATGGCGGAAAGCGTTGCGTGTTTCGTTCAGGCAAGCAAAGCTGCGCCTTGAGCCTTTAAGGGAAGAGCATGACGGAAGAGCCTATTGATCTTGGACCGGATCCGACGCTGCTGCTGGTCGACGATGACGAGCCCTTTGTGAAGCGGCTTGCCAAGGCGATGGAAAAGCGCGGCTTCCTGACCGAGACAGCCCAAAGCGTGGCCGAAGGGCGTGCCAGGGCGATTGCGCGGCCCCCGGCCTATGCGGTGGTGGACCTGCGGCTTGAGGATGGCAACGGGCTTGAGGTGATCGAGACGCTGCGCGAAAAGCGGCCCTCGTGCCGGATCGTGGTGCTGACCGGATACGGGGCCATCGCGACGGCAGTGGCGGCGGTAAAGATCGGTGCGGTCGATTACCTGTCCAAGCCTGCCGACGCCAATGACGTCACCAATGCATTGCTTGCGCGCGGCAGCAATTTGCCGGAAGTGTCGGAAAATCCGATGTCCGCCGATCGCGTTCGCTGGGAACACATCCAGCGCGTCTATGAGATGTGCGACCGCAATGTGTCTGAAACTGCGCGCCGTCTTTCGATGCATCGGCGAACCTTGCAGCGGATTCTGGCAAAAAGAAGCCCGAAGTAGACATCAATTCTTGCGCATATGGGATTTCAGGCCTATTGATGACCCGTCTTTATCCGAGGGGGATCAGACATTGAACCTGGACTTGAATAACTTGTCTCTGAAAGAGCTGAAGGATCTGCAATCCCAGGTTGGGAAAGCGATCTCGGGATACGAAGACCGCCGCAAGAAGGAACTTCTTGCAGAACTGGACGAAATCGCCAAGGCCAAGGGCTTTTCGCTTGCCGAATTGACCGGCGCCGCCCCAAGCCGCAAGCGGTCGCCTTCAGTGGCGAAATACGCGAATCCTGCGAATGCCGCCGACACATGGTCGGGCCGCGGTCGCAAGCCGCGCTGGTTCTCGGAAGCGATGGCCAAGGGCAAGAAACCGGAAGATCTGGCGGTCTGACCATCAGCCTTGCGCTTTGAGCCACTTGAGAAACGCCCGGGCCGCAGCCCGCTTTGGCCCGGGCAAACCGACGATGAAATAGGCTGGAAGCTTTTCCCGGCTTTCATGCACGATGCGCAGGCGACCTTCGGCCACGTCGGATTCGATCAGCGCCACGCTTTCCACCACCAATCCCAATCCCTGCCGCGCTGCCGCCAGCGCCAATTCCTCGTTGTTGATATCGGTGCTGCTCAGAGTTGTCGGGTCCAGTCCCAACTGGCGCAGATAGGCATTCTGTTCCGCCCAGTTCGGTGACAGGATCCAGTCCATCGCGGCCATCTTTTCGACCGTCGGGTCCCGGTCCCCGATCAGCGACGGTGCCCCGGCGATCACCAGCCGGGCCGAGGTCAGGTAGCTGGCCTCGACCCCCGGCCAGTCGCCGTTGCCATAGCGGATGCCCAGGTCCATCCGCTCTCGGTGCAGGTCGACGACCTTGCTGTCGGGATGCAGCGACAGGCCGATGTCGGGATGCTGCCGCCAGAAGTCCTTGAGCCGCGGCATCAGCCATTGCGCGGCAAAGCTGGCCGTCAGGGTCACGCGCACCGGGCGATCCGCCTCGCCAGCGCGCAGGGCCTCCAACCCGCGCTGGATCGCGCCAAAGCCTTCGCCCAGAGCCTCGGCCAACTGCTCGCCATCCGCTGTCAGGCTGACCCCCCGCCCCTCGCGCTGGACGAGGGGGCGGCCAAGCTGTTCCTCCAGCGCGCGGACCTGCTGGGCGACGGCGGCATGGGTCACGTTCAGCACCCGCGCCGCCTGGCTGAAGTTCCGCAGCTCGGCCGTGGCCGCAAAAGCCCGCAGCGCGGTCA
>PNNE01000392.1 GCA_013824055.1 Rhodobacter sp.
CGACAACCGCTGGGAACGGGTCAGCCGCGCCTATGACGCGATCATCCATGCCAGGGGCGAGACCGCGCCGGACCCGCTGACCGCCGTGTCGACCAGCTATGGCAAGGGCGAGACGGACGAATTCCTCGCCCCCACGGTGATCGACGGCTACCACGGTGCCAGGGACGGCGACGGGGTCTTCTGCCTGAACTTTCGCGCCGACCGCGCGCGCGAGATTCTGGCGGCCATCGGTGATCCGGCCTTCACCGCGTTTGACACCGGCACCAGGCCGCAGTGGTCGGTGCTGCTGGGAATGGTCGAATATTCGGACCAGCACAACGCCTACATGGGCACCGCCTTCCCCAAGCGGGTTCTGGTCAACACCCTTGGCGAATGGGTCGCCAGCCACGGGTTGACCCAGTTCCGCCTGGCCGAGACCGAGAAATACCCCCACGTCACCTTCTTCCTGAACGGCGGCCGCGAGGCACCCTATCCCGGCGAAGACCGCGCCATGCCGCCCTCGCCCAAGGTCGCGACCTATGACCTGCAACCCGAGATGAGCGCAGACCAGGTGTCCGACCACCTCGTCGCCGCCATCGACAGGGGATATGACCTGATCGTGGTGAACTTCGCCAACCCCGACATGGTCGGCCATACCGGGTCGCTGCCCGCGGCGATCAAGGCCTGCGAGGCGGTGGACCGCGGCCTGACCCGCGCGCTGGCGGCGCTGACCGCGAAGGGTGGGGCGATGATCGTCACCGCCGACCACGGCAACTGCGAGGTGATGGTCGATCCCGTCACCGGCGGGCCGCACACCGCGCATACCACCAACCCGGTCCCGGTGATCCTGGTGGGCGGCCCCCCCGGCGCCGTTCTGCGCAGCGGCCGCCTGGCCGACCTTGCGCCGACGCTGCTGCAGCTCATGGGCCTGCCCCAGCCCGCCGAGATGACTGGCCAAAGCTTGCTGGGCCAAGGCTTGATCGGCCAGACCCTTATCGCATGATCCGCACCGCCGCCCTTCTGTGCCTTCTGGCCCTGCCGCTGCGGGCCGAGACCGTGGCCGAGCAGGCAGCAAGGGCCTCGACCGAACTGCAACAGGCGGTATCGGCGCTGGAGCAGGCGACCGAAGCGCGCGACCGGGTCTCGGCGCTAAGCCGGACGATCCGGGCCTATGAATCCGGTCTTGCCGCCCTGCGCGGCGCGTTGCGCGAAGCCGCCCTGCGCGAGGCGACGCTGACCCGCGCCTTCGACGCCAAACGCGACGGGATCGGGCGGCTCCTGGGCGTGCTTGCGACGATGGAGGCGAACCCCGGCCCGCTCTTGCTGCTGCATCCCGAAGGCGCCATCAGCAGCGCAAGGTCGGGGATGATCCTGGCCGACGTGACGCCCGCCCTGCAGTCCGAGGCCGCCGCGCTGAAAGCCGAACTGCAGGAACTGGCCGACCTTCGCGCCCTGCAGCTTTCGGCGGGCGAGGTGCTGAAGACCGGCCTTGCCACCGCGCAGGAGGCCCGCACCGAACTGTCGCAGGCGATCTCGGACCGCACCGACCTGCCCAAACGCTTCACCGATGACCCCGAGGTGCTGCAGGGCCTGCTGGACAGCGCCGACACGCTGGACGCCTTTGCCGCCGGCCTGTCGCCCGATGCCGAAAGCGGCACCTCCTTCGCCGGTGAACAGGGCCGCCTGCCGCTGCCGGTGCTGGGCACGATCCTGCGCCGCCCGGACGAGGCCGACGCCGCCGGGGTTCGCCGGCCCGGCGTGACGCTGGCGACCCAGCCGCTTGCCCTGGTCACCGCCCCCTGGCCCGCCACCATCCGCTATCGCGGGCCGCTTCTCGACTACGGAAATGTGATGATCCTTGAGCCGGGGGACGGCTATCTCCTGGTTCTGGCAGGGATGGAAACCCTGTATGGCGAAGTGGGAGAGGTTGTCGCAGCCGATGCACCCCTGGGCCTGATGGGCGGGCCATCCGGTGCTGCTGCGGAATTCGTGGCCGGATCGCCAGATCGCTCTGGTGGGCGTGACACGGAAACGCTTTATATGGAACTCAGGCAGGGGGCAGTCCCCGTGGACCCGACACCGTGGTTCGCCGGACTTGCCCGCACAGGAGACTGACGAGGATGAAGAAGCATGTGATCGCCGCGCTGGCGGGAACCGTTGCCGGGGTCATCGCGACCACGCAGATCGCCGGTCCCCTCGTCGCGCAGGAGGCGATGCAGGAAAGTTCGATCTACGACCAGCTTGACCTCTTCGGCGATATCTTCGAACGGGTTCGGGCGCAGTATGTCGAAGAGGTCTCGACGGAAGATCTGGTGACTGCCGCGATCAACGGCATGCTCACTTCGCTGGACCCGCATTCGTCCTACCTCTCCGCCAAGGACTTCGAGGACATGCAGGTCCAGACCCGCGGCGAATTCGGCGGCCTCGGGATCGAGGTGACGCAAGAGGAAGGCTTCATCAAGGTCATCGCCCCGATGGACGATACCCCCGCCGACAAGGCCGGGATCCTTGCGGGCGACTTCATCACCCATGTCAATGGCGAGCCGGTCTCGGGCCTGCTGCTTGACGACGCCGTCGCAAGGATGCGCGGCCCGGTCGGGTCCGAGATCATCATCACCGTCGTCCGGGAAGGCACGCCCGAACCCTTTGACGTGTCGATCATCCGCGACACGATCAAGCTGACCGCCGTGCGCGGCCGCGTCGTCGGCAAGACCATCGTGCTGCGGATCACCACCTTCAACGACCAGACCACCAGCGGCGTGGCCGCAGAGCTGCAGAAGGGCCTGGAAGAGCTTGGCGGCATAGCCAACCTCGACGGCCTTGTCATCGACATGCGCAACAACCCCGGCGGCCTGCTGAACGAGGCGATCACCGTCGCGGACAGCTTCCTCGACAAGGGCGAGATCGTCTCGACCCGGGGCCGCGATCCGCAAAGCGGCGAGCGTTACAATGCCCAGCCCGGCGACCTCATCGAAGGCAAGCCGATCGTGGTGCTGATCAACAGCGGCTCTGCCTCGGCGTCCGAGATCGTGGCCGGTGCCCTGCAGGATCATCGCCGTGCCATCGTCGTCGGCACCAAGAGCTTCGGCAAGGGCTCGGTCCAGACCCTGATCCCGCTGCGCGGCGACGGGGCCATGCGCCTGACCACCGCGCGCTACTACACCCCCTCGGGCCGGTCGATCCAGGCGCTTGGCATCTCGCCCGACATCGTCGTCCAGCAACCTGTCCCCCCGCCCGCCGACGAGGCCGCCGCCGAGGACGAGCTGTCCGCAGCGCGGCGCGACCGGTCGGAAGCCGACCTGCGCGGGGCGATCACCAACGACTCGATGACCGATGAGGAAAGGCGGCTCTACCAGGAAGAGCAGCAGCGCGCCGAGGAATCCGCCAAGCTGCGCGACGAGGACTACCAGCTTGCCTACGCCGTCGACATCATCAAGGGCCTGACCGTCATCGCCGGGGACCAGCCGTAACCCCATGATCGACGCCGAAAGCCTGCCCTACCGGCCCTGCGTGGGCGTCGTCCTGATCGACGCCCGCGGCATGGTCTTTGCCGGCCAGCGGCTCGACAGCCCCTCGCCCGCCTGGCAGATGCCGCAAGGCGGGATCGACGAGGGCGAAAAACCGCGCGAAGCCGCCTACCGCGAGCTTCGGGAAGAAACCGGCGTCACCCGTGACCTGGTGGAATTCGTGGGCAAGACGCACGGCTGGGTGACCTACGACCTCCCGCCCGAGCTTCTGGGCCGCGTCTGGGGTGGCAAGTATCGCGGCCAGAAGCAGAAGTGGTTCCTGTTCCGCTTCAAGGGCCAGGACAGCGACATCAAGATCGGCAGCGACCACCCCGAGTTCTCGTCCTGGCGCTGGATTCTGGCCGACGAGATGGTCGAAAGCATCGTCCCCTTCAAGCGGCCGGTCTATGAAGCGGTCATCCGCAGTTTCCGGGCCTACCTGGCCTAGACAGGTTGATGTATCGCAAGACTTGCAAAGCCGCCTCGGTCTAGCATGTCGCCTGTGGTCAGTCCGGGTGTCCTCATGAACCTTGCCTTGTCGGTCCTGCTGGTCTTTGCCGCCTTCCTCGCGATTCCGATCCTGGTCTATGGCGCATTTTCGGCAGCCTTGGGCATTGAAGTGCCAGGCGGAAACCCCGCCACCTTCCTGTCGGGCATTGCAGTGTCAAAGCTGGGCACCGCCATTGCCTTCGTCGGCCTGTGGCTCATGGTGCGCTACGACCAGGTCGACCGGATATGGACCTACGTGCTGTTCTGGTGGCTCATGTTCGTGCTGGGCGAGAGCGGCCAGGCCATCGGTCCGGGCTACAGTTGGACCGAGGCCCTGGCCGGGATCATCTCTGCCAGCATCTACCTGCCGCTGGCGGGGCTGATCGTGACACGGTTTCTGCGAGATTAGGTGCCCTGCCGCGCAGGATCAGGGACGCTGTTCCGGGATTCCGGTGGCTCGCGCGCCCTTTCGGGAAAACCATCCGCTCCACGCGTCAGCGCGGAACAGTGACCCGCGACCCTTTGGCATGGCGGCATTTCCGCCTTTTCTCCCGAGGAACATCCGGCGATTGCTTGAATTCCGCCCCTTTCCCGCGCTACGGACCCGGCCAAATGCGGCCCCGTCCGTTCTGAAAGCCCGCCCGCGCTGAAAGGTTGTCCGATGTATCTTGCGAACCACGCTCCGATCCCCGAACTTTACGTCTCTTACGACTCGGCCCAGAAGCTGAAGATCGAGGCCGGGCAGCTGCCGTCCTGGGACCTGACCCCGCGCCAGATCTGCGACCTGGAGCTGTTGATGAACGGCGGCTTTGCGCCGCTGAAGGGCTTCATGGGCCAGGCGGATTATGACGGCGTCGTTGCCGACATGCGCACCGCCGACGGCACGCTCTGGCCGATGCCGATCACGCTGGACGTCTCGGAAGCCTTCGCCGACAAGGTCGAGCCGGGCCAGGACATCGCCCTGCGCGACCAGGAAGGCGTGATCCTGGCCATCCTGTCGATCAGCGACAAGTGGGTGCCGAACAAGGCGGTCGAGGCGGAACACGTCTTCGGTGCCGACGACCTTGCCCACCCGGCGGTGAACTACCTGCACAATCAGGCCGGCAAGGTCTATCTGGGCGGCCCGGTGATCGGCATCCAGCAGCCGGTCCACTATGACTTCAAGGCCCGCCGCGACACGCCCAACGAACTGCGCGCCCTGTTCCGCAAGCTGGGCTGGCGCAAGATCGTCGCCTTCCAGACCCGCAATCCCTTGCACCGCGCGCACCAGGAACTGACCTTCCGCGCCGCGCGCGAGGCCGAGGCGAATCTGCTGATCCACCCGGTTGTCGGCATGACCAAGCCGGGCGATGTCGACCACTTCACCCGCGTCCGCTGCTATGAGGCGGTCCTGGACAAGTACCCGGCCCAGACCACCGCCCTGTCGCTTCTGAACCTTGCCATGCGCATGGCCGGCCCGCGCGAGGCGGTGTGGCACGGCATCATCCGTCGCAACCACGGCTGCACCCACATGATCGTCGGCCGCGACCATGCCGGTCCGGGCAAGAACAGCGCGGGCAAGGATTTCTACGACCCCTACGCCGCGCAAGAGCTGTTCGCCCAGCACGCCAAGGAAATCGGCATCGAGATGGTCGACTTCAAGCACATGGTCTACGTGCAGGAAAAGGCGCAGTACTATCCCGCGAACGAGATCCCGGAAGGCTCCACCGTCCTCGACATCTCGGGCACCGAATTGCGCCGCCGGTTGCGCGAGGGGCTGGACATCCCCGAATGGTTCTCGTTCCCCGAGGTGGTCAGCGAACTGCGCAAGACCAGCCCCGCGCGGTCGAAGCAGGGCTTCACCGTGTTCTTCACCGGCCTTTCCGGCAGCGGCAAATCCACCATCGCCAACGCGCTGATGGTCAAGCTGATGGAAATGGGCGGGCGTCCCGTGACGCTCTTGGACGGTGACGTGGTGCGCAAGCATCTGTCGTCGGAACTGGGCTTCTCGAAGGAGCACCGCGACCTGAACATCAAGCGCATCGGCTATGTGGCGTCCGAGATCACCAAGAACGGCGGCATCGCGATCTGCGCCCCCATCGCGCCCTACACCGCGACCCGCCGCGCCGTGCGCGAGATGATCGAAGGCTTCGGCGCCTTCATCGAAGTCCATGTCGCGACCAGCATCGAAGAATGTGAACGCCGCGACCGCAAGGGCCTGTACAAACTGGCGCGCGAGGGCAAGATCAAGGAATTCACCGGGATTTCCGACCCCTACGAGGCGCCCACCCAGGCCGAGCTTGTGGTCGACACCGAGAATGTCGATGTCGACCACTGCGCGCACCAGGTGCTGCTGAAGCTGGAGCAGATGGGCCTGATCCGGGCCTGATCCGGGACCTGATCTGGGGCCTGCCGCCCTGCGCCTCCCCTCCCCCTCGTGGGGAGGGGATGGGGGTGGGGGGAATCGGGCAAAGGGCTATTCCGCCCGCATCATCCGGCGCAGCAGGCCGTCCTTCAGGACATAGTGATGGTAAAGCGCCATCAGCGCGTGGCCCAGCACGACCAGCATCAACAGGTTCGCCGCCTGCCCGTGGAGCCGGCCCAGGTCCAGCCCCAGGAAGAAGACAGCGGCCCCGCCCAGTGGAACCGCAATCATCAGAAGATAGATCAGCCGGTGGCCCCAGTCCGCTGCCAGCACCGACAGGCTGCCGGGCGCTCCCGGAGCGGCGGGAGCGCCGCGCGACAGGCGCACCAGCACCCGCACCACGACCAGCACCAGGATCGCCAGGCCCAGGGCCACATGCGGCACAAAGCCTGCTGCGCCCCCCTCCTCGACCAGTTCCATTGCCTCCTCGGCACCTTCGCCGGTGAACCATGCGGTCACGATCAGGATGGCAATCAGCCAGTGCAGGGCAATCTGGATGCCCGAGTATCCGGTTGTGGTTTTCAAGATGACCTCCGTTGACGACACGACACCTACGTCCCAACGTAGCCGTTCCGTCGCCAAAGGCCATTCTTGTCAAAGGCGTGCCAGCCGACCCGCGCCGAGGCGACTTGCGATCAGTGCACGCTTACGGGCGTGAAATCGTGCTCGCGCGCCAGATGAAACGCCAGCTTGCGGTCGGCGACCAGCGCCAGTTGGCGGCCATCCGCCCCGTGGACCGACCAGATCACCTCCAGCCCGCCCATCTGTTCGCGCACCTCAACCGGCAGGTCCGTGACCGCGATTTCGCGGACATAGACGATCCGGTCGGCCCCTTGCGGCAGCCCGTTGAACGGAGTGTTCACTTCTTGACCCCTTCCTTGTGGCCCGTCCCGCTGGACGCGGCATCCCTGCGACCGATCCGGATCGTCTGCACCACGGTTTCCGGCACATGGCGGCGCAGGTCGACGTGCAGCAGCCCGTGTTCCATCGTGGCCCCCGCGACCTCGACCCCGTCGGCCAGGACGAAACTGCGCTGGAAGGCGCGGCTGGCAATCCCGCGATGCAGGAACACGCGTTCCGCGACATCATCGGCCTGACGGCCCCGAACGACCAGCTGCCGGTCCTCGACCGTGATCGACAGGTCTTCCTCGCGGAAGCCGGCGACAGCCAGAGTTATCCGGTAGGCGTTCTCGGCCACCGCCTCGATGTTGAACGGAGGATAGCCCTCGGCCCCCGATTTGGCGGTGCGTTCGACCAGCCGTTCCAGCTGCTCGAACCCCAGAAGATACGGGTGGGCCCCAAAGCTCAGTTTCGTCATCGGACAGTCCTTGGCATAAGCGACGGTTCGGTCTTTGCGGCCCTGCAGTCAGGCACCGCGTGCTCTGAATATGGGGCCGGTCCGGACGCCCCGCAAGACCCCAGACGGGATCGGAGCTGCGCGCTTTCACCGCGAATTCGCGCAGAAACCTTCACTCAAGGGCAGTGCTTTCCTATATCCTTTCGCAAAGGCAGGAACCGATTCGTCACAGCCATGAACGCCCCCACAGAACTCAGCCATGACGAAATGCTTGGCATCCGACTTGAAGTCCTGCGTCGCGAACACCGCGACCTTGACGCGGCGATTCACGCGCTTGAAGAAACGGGTCGCCCCGATGTCCTCACCCTCCGGCGGCTGAAGAAGCAGAAGCTGTTTCTCAAGGACCAGATCGTGAGGATCGAGGACATGCTGATCCCGGATATCATTGCGTGACGGGCATCATCGCCTGACGCTTGCCCCTGCGCGCGGTTCCCGGTAATCGCGCCTGAAACCAAGGGGGCGCGCATGGCCGTATCCGTCGGAATCATCATGGGGTCGCAAAGCGACTGGCCCACAATGAAAGCCGCCGCCGAGATCCTGGACGAACTCGGCATCGCATATGAAGCGAAGATCGTCAGCGCCCACCGAACACCGGATCGGCTGTGGGACTACGGCAAGACCGCCGTCTCGCGGGGCCTCAAGGTCATCATCGCAGGTGCCGGGGCCGCGCATCTGCCGGGCATGATGGCCTCCAAGACCCGTGTCCCGGTGATCGGCGTGCCGGTGCAGACCAAGGCCCTGTCCGGTGTCGATTCGCTTTACTCGATCCTGCAGATGCCGAAAGGCTATCCGGTTGCCACGATGGCGATCGGCGGCGCGGCCAACGCGGGCCTGATGGCCGCGGCAATCCTTGCCGTTTCGGACGCCGGCGTGGCCGCCCGACTGGACGCCTGGCGCGAGGCCCTCTCCGCCTCTATCCCCGAGGAACCGACGGATGAGTGAACTGCCCCAGGGATCGGTCATCGGCATCCTTGGCGGTGGCCAGCTTGGCCGCATGCTGTCGGTCGCCGCCAGCCGGTTGGGCTACCGGTGCCACATCTACGAACCGGGCGCCGCGCCCGCGGGCGACGTCGCCCACAGCGTCACCTCGGCGCCGTATGAGGACGAAACCGCCTTGCGCGCCTTCGCCGCTGCGGTCGACGTCATCACCTATGAATTCGAGAACGTCCCGACCTCGGCGCTGGACCTTCTGGAAACCCTGAAACCGATCCGCCCGAACCGCCGCGCCCTCGCGGTCAGCCAGGACCGGGTCAGCGAAAAGTCGTTCCTGAACGATCTTGGCTTGCAAACCGCGCCCTGGGCCAGTGTCAACTCCGAGGCCGACCTTGACGCCGCTGCCGATGGTCTGGGCCTGCCCGCCATCCTCAAGACCACGCGCCTTGGCTACGACGGCAAGGGTCAGGTCAGACTGGACAGCAAGGCCGACATCCCCGCCGCCTGGGCCTCGATGATGAACGCCGCCTGCGTGCTGGAAGGCTTTGTCGCCTTCGACCGCGAGATCAGCGTCATCGCCGCCCGCAGCCTGGACGGCCAGGTCGCCTGCTTCGATCCCGGCGAGAACCTGCACCGCGACGGCATCCTGCGCACCACCACCGTCCCGGCGCGGATAGGTCCCGGCCAAAGCTCCGACGCGGTTCTGATCGCCGCCCGCATCCTGAACGCGCTCGACTATGTCGGCGTCATGGGGGTCGAGCTGTTCGTCACCCCGCGCGGCCTGCTGGTCAACGAGATCGCCCCGCGCGTCCACAACTCGGGCCACTGGACCCAGGCGGGCTGCACTGTCGACCAGTTCGAACAGCACATCCGCGCCGTGGCGGGCCTGCCTCTGGGCGACGGCAACCGCTACGCCGATGTGGTGATGGAGAATCTGATCGGCGACGACATCCTGAAGGTCCCCGCGCTGCTGAAAGCCCGCGACACGGCGGTGCATCTTTATGGCAAGGGCGCCCCGCGTCCGGGTCGCAAGATGGGCCATGTGAACCGCGTGGTCCGCAGCTGACCCCTCGTCGTTCGACTGGGTCTCCGGGTTGCAGGCCCCGCGAGGCGTGACGCAGTCATCGACGAGCCGCCCGGTTGCCAAGTCGCATCGCACTGTCGTCGCACCCGTGACAGGAAGCCGGTCTGCACCCGCGCCGCGCGCTGGATCGCCCGGCTTTCAGGCCGCCCGAGGTCGTCACCCGGACTGCACCGCCTGAAAAGTCTCTTTCACGACCGAGGCCAGAGTCAGCGAAGGGTCGAACCGCCCCTCGCGCAGAAAGGCCAGAACCTGCCGGATGACCACCGGATTCACCATCATGAAGGTGTGGGTTACCGGCAGGACCAGATGGTCGGCCATGCCCTCCAGCCTGGTGCTTTCCACCGTGACCTTGCCGTCGTTCGGCCCAGGCAGCAGGGTGTTCAGCACCAGGTTCAGCGACCGCGTCCCGGCGATGATGCCCAGCGGATAGTCGGCCGGGGGCAGTCGGTTCGGCCAGCTTTCCGGTCCGGTCCCCAGCGTCAATCCCGCCTGGCCGCCCACCATGCTGAAGACGGGGTTGTCGCCCAGCTTGTCCACCAGTTCGGACCCGTGGTTCGGCGGCGCAAGCATCACGACCCGCCCCATCTGCGCCGGTCGATGCGTGGTCAGCCAGTCGCGCAACAGGATGCCGCCCATCGAATGCGTGACGAAATGCACCCGCCCCGGTCCGGCGGCGTCCACGGCCTTGCCAACCTCCTCGACCAGGACTTCCGGTGCGGCGCTGGTGGAAGGGTAGGCCCAGTTCACCACCCGGAAGCCGGCCGCCTTCAGGGCCATCGCCATCGGGGCCAGCGAGGCATGGGTCCGGGCCAGGCCGTGCAGCATCACCACCGCATCGGCGACGCCCGACCCCGCGCCCGACCCCGCCCCCGCGCCCGCCTCGGTCGCGGGGGCGGGCAGGAAGCGGGAAAGGCGTCCGGTCAGCCACATGTCGGAACTGTCTGCGCGCCCGCGTCCCGCAGCAAGCCCGGATTTCCCGCCACTGGACAAAACCGACGCAGCGTCACAGGCTTTGCCGCATGGCCAAGCTGAAACCCCGCCTCGCCGTGCGCGCGCTGATCCTGCATCAGGACCGGCTCTTGCTGGTGAACGCCTACCCCGACGCGCACCTCGGCCTCTGGTGTGCGCCCGGCGGCGGCTGCGAGTCGGGCCAGTCCCTGCCCGACAACCTTGCCCGCGAAGTGCATGAGGAGACCGGCCTGACCATCGCCGTCGGCCCCCCGGTGCTGGTCAACGAATTCCACGACCCCCAGACCGGTTTCCACCAGATCGACCTGTTCTTCCGCGGCACCCTTGTCGCCGGAGACCTGGACGATGCCTGGCTGGACCCCGAGGGCGTCGTGACCGACCGGCGCTTCTTCTCGCGCACCGAGCTTGCCAATGGCAAGATCCGCTTCAAGCCCGACAGTCTGCCCGACGCCGCCTGGGGGACCGGGATCGCGCTCTACGACCCGCTGGAGGCGATCCTGAAATGAGCCGCGCCTTCGGCCTTTGCGTCACCGTGACCGACGCGGACGCGCGCCTGACGACCGATCAGATCGTGGGCGAAGACGAAGCCGACGCCAGATGCAACCGCATCGCCCCGAACTCTCCGCTCGCCCGCGCCCTGCCTGGCGCGCAGGTCGGCGAGGTGGTGCCCTGGACGCGCCCCGCCGGCACCGTCCCTCTGGAAGTCGTCAGGATCGCCCATGCGCATCCGTGAGCTTTTCCCCTCCGAGACGGCCCTCGTCACCCAGTTCTACCGCGAGGCGCCCGACTACTGGCTGATGGCCGAAGGCCGCTGCGACCCGGACCGCCGGGCGCAGGAGTTCTTCACCGACGCGCCTCCGAACTGCGACCCTGCGCAAAGCGACCGGCTTGGGCTGTTCGTCAATCAGCGCCTGTCGGGCGTGGCCGAACTGTCCTTCGGTTTCCCCGCGCCTGGCGACGCCTATCTCGGGCTCATGCTGCTTGGCCCCTGGGCACAAGGCGCGGGGCATGGCCGCAGCTTCCTTGCCCATGTCGAAACGCTGGCCCGCAAACGCAACGCGCCCCGGCTTTATCTTGCCGTGCTGGACGTCAACCCGCGCGGCCGGGCCTTCTGGGAGCGCGAGGGCTTCACCTACACCGGCCTTTCCCGCAGGGATGCGCTGACCGGGCATACGACTTACCGGCTTGGCAAGGACCTGTAGGGCAGGCTCGCCAGCGCCACACCGCCCAGCACCAGGACCGCCGCCAGCCAGAACCGCAGCTCCGGCGCCTCGGCCAGCAGCACCGCCCCGCCCAGCGCGGCAAGCACCGGCACCGTCAACTGAGCCACCGCCGCCCGCGCCGCACCCAGCCGGGGCAGGATGGCATACCACAGCGCATAGCCAAGGCCCGAGGTCAGCGCCCCCGACACAACGGCCAGCGCAATCCCCGTCGCGTCCGGCGCAGCCAACCCGGCCATCAGGCCGAAAGGCACCACCAGCGGCACCGACAGAAGAAAGTTCCACGCCGTCGCGGCCAGCGGGTCCGCGGCTCTGCGACCGGCCAGCGAATAGATGCCCCAACCCAGCCCGGCGCCGGCCATCAGCGCCAAAGGCAGCAGACCCGCCGCCGCCGGGGCGGCAATGACCGCCAGTCCGCCCAGCGCCAGCCCCGCCCCCGCCCAGCGCCGCGCGGGCACCACCTCGCGCAAGACCAGCGCGCCCGCGAACATCGTCACCTGCACCGTCCCGAACAGCACCAGCGCCCCGGTCCCCGCATCAAGGCCGCGGTAGGCCAGCGAAAAGCCGATCAGATAGGCCGACAGCCCCGCGATCCCCGCGACACGGCCCTTGCGGCCGGGCCAGGCCAGCCCGCCCCGCTGCCACAGGACCAGCGCCACCAGCACCGCCGCCCCCGCCACCAGCCGGATCACGGCAAACTCCATCGCCCCGATATGCCCCGGCCCCACTGCCCAACGGTTCAGGACCGAGTTCGCGGCGAAGGCCAGCATGGTGAGGGCAGTCAGCAGAAACAGGCGCATGTCCGTCACCCTGACGCAGCGCCGTGCAAAGGAAAAGGGGCGGCCCGAAGACCGCCCCTTTCAAATCTGCCGCAGAGGGCTGGATCAGAAGTCCATGCCGCCCATGCCGCCGCCGCCCATGCCGCCGCCGGCACCGGCGCCCGACTTGGGCTCCGGACGGTCAGCGATCATCGCTTCGGTGGTGATCAGCAGCGAGGCGACCGAGGCCGCGTCTTCCAGCGCGGTGCGCACGACCTTGGCCGGGTCGATCACGCCGAACTTGAACATGTCGCCATATTCTTCGGTCTGCGCGTTGAAGCCAAAGGTCGGGTCGTTCGACTCGCGCACCTTGCCCGCGACCACCGATCCGTCAACGCCCGCGTTCTGGGCGATCTGACGCAGCGGAGCCTCAAGCGCCTTGCGGACGATGTTGATCCCGTTGGTCTGGTCCGGGTTCGCCCCGACCATACCTTCCAGAACCTTGCCGGCCTGGATCAGCGCCACGCCGCCGCCGACGACGATGCCTTCCTGAACGGCCGCGCGGGTCGCGTTCAGGGCGTCATCAACGCGGTCCTTGCGTTCCTTGACTTCGACTTCGGTCATGCCGCCGACCTTGATCACCGCAACGCCGCCAGCCAGCTTGGCCACACGTTCCTGCAGCTTTTCACGGTCGTAGTCCGAGGTGGTTTCCTCGATCTGCGCGCGGATCTGGCCGACGCGGGCTTCGATCTCGGCCTTGTTGCCAGCGCCGTCGATGACGGTGGTGTCATCCTTCTTGATGATGACCTTCTTGGCCCGGCCCAGCATGTCCAGCGTGACATTTTCCAGCTTCATGCCCAGATCGTCGCTGATCACCTGACCGCCGGTCAGAATGGCGATGTCCTGCAGCATGGCCTTGCGACGGTCGCCGAAGCCCGGAGCCTTGACGGCAGCGATCTTCAACCCGCCACGCAGCTTGTTGACGACCAGCGTGGCCAGAGCCTCGCCTTCGACGTCTTCGGCCACGATGATCAGCGGGCGCTGCGACTGGATCACGGCTTCCAGCAGCGGAACCATCGGCTGCAGCGACGACAGCTTCTTCTCGTGCAGCAGGATGTAGGCGTCTTCCAGCTCGGCAACCATCTTGTCGGCGTTGGTCACGAAATAGGGCGACAGGTAGCCGCGGTCGAACTGCATGCCTTCGACGACGGTGGTTTCCGTCTCCAGGCCCTTGTTCTCCTCGACGGTGATGACACCCTCGTTGCCGACCTTCTGCATCGCATCGGCGATCTGACGACCGATTTCCGCTTCGCCATTGGCCGAGATGGTGCCGACCTGGGCGACTTCGGCGCTGTCCTTGACGGGGCGCGAGGCGGCCTTGATCTGGGCGACGACCTTGGTCACCGCGAGGTCGATGCCGCGCTTGAGGTCCATCGGGTTCATCCCGGCGGCCACGGCCTTCAGGCCGTCCTTGATGATGGCTTGCGCCAGCACGGTCGCGGTGGTGGTGCCGTCGCCGGCCTCGTCATTGGTGCGGGAAGCGACTTCCTTCACCAT
>PNNE01000439.1 GCA_013824055.1 Rhodobacter sp.
CGAAGCACCCTGGCCCAGGCTCATTTGTGCGGCACCGGGATGCAGACGGCGTCCTCCGTCACGAAGGCCGAACAGAAGCGGCGCGCGTCATCCTCGCCCTCGAAGCCATGCGCCCGCAGCCGGTAGAAGGTGCGCCCGCCGCTTTCCGCCGGTTGCACCACCATCGCCTTTGACGCCATCAGCTCGCCGAACCGGCCCTGAAGGCGTGTCCATTCGACCCGCGCCTCGTCTGCCGTGTCGAAGGTGCCGAACTGCACCAGCCGGGTGCCGGGGGACAGCGTCGCGGGGTCCACCTCATTCGGCGCCGGCAGGGCTTGGGCGGCCTGTGGAGCGGGAGCCGCATCGGACCGCGCGCCCGGACGCGCCTTGGGCCGGATCGAAACGGTGATCGCACCCTCGGGCGCCGGGTCTGTCGGCAGGTCCAGCGCGGCCATGTCGGCCACGGGGTCTTGCATCGGGATCTCTCCCAGCGCCTCGGCCAGGGCGGCGTTGACGGCAATTTCGGTCGGCGTCGCGCTTTCTGTCGGCGGAGCGGCCGCCAGCGCCAGGTCGGCATCTGCCCTCAGCGCCGCCACCGGGGCCGAGGCTTCCTTTAACCCCGGGATCGCGATGGCGCCCAGACCTGCGGTATCTTCGGGCGCAAGCTCGACCGGGCGCGGTGCCAGCACCAGTTTCTCTGGCAGAGGCGCGGCAATTCCGACCGCCACCACGGCGTTGACCGCCAGCCCCTGGTGATCGGCGATTTCCCCGCCCGGGTTCTCGGGCGCGATGCGCATCGGGCCTTCCATCGCCTGGATCACCGGCACGCCGCGCACGTCGCGCACCGCCAGCTGATACCCCCAGACGCCCAGGCCCAGAACCAGGGCCAGCGAGGTGACGGCCCCTGCGATGTTGATCGTGCGTTGCACCTTGCGGGGGTCCAGGACTTCCCCTGCACCCTGCCGCGCCTGCTCTCCTTGATGAGAGGAGCCGCCGCCGAAGTGATGATCCGCGTCCGCCATCTGCTGCCCCTGCCTGCGAGACGGTTGGTCCGCCCCTGCAATACGCCTCGTCTCCAGCGGGACGCCGTTGGTCAGCGCATTTCCTCGACCGGAGTCACGCCAAGGATACCAAGGCCAGCGCAAATAACAACGCCCACGGCCCGGACAAGGGCGATTTTCGCCGCAGAAATTGCGGTATCCCCCTGGATGAACCGCAAGCTGTCGTCATCGTTGCCCTTGTTCCACAGCCCGTGGAAGTCCGAGGCAAGCTCGTAAAGATAGAATGCCACCCGGTGCGGCTCGTGGCCCTTGGCGGCGATTTCGACCAGCCGGGGCCATTCGCCCAGCTTGCGGATCACTTCCAGTTCCGCCTCATGCCCCAGATGCGCCAGGTGTGCGGCAGAAAGCGAGGCATCGCTCACGTCCAGCCCGGCATCGCGCGCCTTGCGCAGGATGCTGTTGATCCGGGCATTGGCGTATTGCACGTAGAAGACCGGATTGTCCTTCGACTGCTCGGTCACCTTGTCGAAGTCGAAGTCCAGCGCCACGTCGTTCTTGCGGGTCAGCATGACGAAGCGAACGACATCCGGCCCGACTTCCTCGATCAGGTCGCGCAGCGTGACAAAGGTCCCTGCCCGCTTCGACATCTTGACGATCTGCCCGCCCTTCAGCAGCTTGACCAGCTGGATCAGCTTGATGTCCAGCGTGACCCGGTTCTCCGACAGCGCGCTGACGACAGCCTTCAGCCGCTTCACATAGCCCGAGTGATCCGCGCCGAAGATGTTGATCAGCTCATCGAACCCGCGCTGGACCTTGTTGTAGTGATACGCGATGTCGGGCGCGAAATAGGTCCATGACCCGTCGGATTTCTGCACCGGGCGATCCTGGTCATCCCCGAACGCGGTCGAGCGGAACAGCGTCTGCTCGCGCGCTTCCCAATCCTCGGGCGTCTTGCCCTTCGGAGGCTCCAGCGTGCCCTGGTAGATCAGGTCCAGCTGGCGCAGCCGTTCGATCGCCGCCTCGATCTGGCCGGTGCCGTACAGCGCCTTTTCCGACGAATAGACGTCCATCCTGACGCCCAGGCCAGCCAGATCCCCGCGGATCATCTCCATCATCATGTCGGTCGAGAAGTCCCGCACATCCGCCAGCCAGAGGCTTTCCGGCTGGTCCAGCAGGCTGTCGCCATACTTGGCCTTCAGCGCCTGCCCCACCGGGATCAGGTAATCCCCCGGATACAGCCCCTCGGCGATTTCGGGCGACAGCCCATGCGCCTCGCGGTAGCGCTCATAGGCGCTGCGGGCCAGCACATCGACCTGCCCGCCCCCGTCGTTGATGTAGTATTCCCGCGTGACCGCGAAGCCCGCATAGGCCAGCAGGGCCGCCAGCGCGTCGCCCACCACCGCGCCGCGCGCATGCGCCACGTGCATCGGCCCCGTCGGGTTGGCGCTCACGAACTCCACATTGACCTTGCGGCCCTGGCCCAGCGACGACCGGCCATACCCGGTCCCCTGCACCAGCACCGCGCGCACCAGCCCCTGCCAGGCCGCTGGTTCCAGCCGCAGGTTCAGGAACCCCGGCCCCGCCACATCGGCCCCCGCCACGCGCGGGTCCGCCATCAGCCGCGCCGCCAGCGCATCGGCAATCGCCCGCGGTTGCATCCCGGCCGGTTTTGCCAGCACCATCGCCGCGTTCGTCGCCATCTCGCCATGCCCCTGATCGCGCGGCGGCTCTACCGCCACGGCTGCAAGGTCAAGGCCGGCCGGCAGCACGCCCGAAGCCATCAGCCCCTGCAATTCGGCCACCACAAGCTCACGGATATCGGCGAACAGGTTCATTTGATCACATCCTCTGATGCCCAAGGCCATGCCAGAGCCCCGATCAGAGGTCAAGGATCGGCGGCAGGTTCACCCCCGCCGCCACTCCTCCAGCGCCGCATTTTCCCCCGACACGGCACCCGCCGCCGCGAACGGAGACGCCACCGCCCGGTTGCGAAAGTAATGCGTCTCGCGCGCGCCGAAATAGAACGCGACGATGGCCCCCAGCAGCCACCACAGCGGCTCGGGCACCGCGTTCAGCCCGACCATGCGGAAGGCAAAGGCCTCGGGGTCGACCATCGCATGGACGAACAGGCCAAGGGTCCCGAAGGCCAGCAACGGCCGCGGCAGCCGGTTCAGCCCGTTCACCAGCCGGTCGAACCAGGACAGCGCGGGATGCTGATACTCCTCGCCCAGCTGCCGCAACGCCGCCATCTGCGCCTCGGCCGAATATTCCATCCGCTTGGTGGCACTGGGCACGAAGATTTCCGCCACCCCCTGCGCCGCCTCGCCCAAAGCCGACACCGCCGCCGGAGTCCCGATCAGCTTGCTGATCACCCCCATCCCGCCACCCGCGCCCGATGCTGCGCCTCGGTCAGATGATACTTGGCCGAGATGAACTCCTCGGCCCGCACGATCCAGCCGCCCTTGCCGCCATCCCTGCGGCGCGCGAACTTCCGGCTCGCCGGGCGCCGGTCGGCAATCGCATAATAGTAGTTGCGCCGCGCGATCCCGTAGGCATCCGGCAGATGCGAGGGCGCCGCCTCATAGGCCAGCTGCGCCGCCCGGATCGTCTGCGGGCCGATGGCCCCGTCCGGGTCGCAGGGAAACCCCATGTCGGTCAGCAACCGCTGCAGGATCTTGACCGCATTGGCGCCCGCGTTGACATACATGTCGAAGACGCTGGCCTGCAAAGCCTCCGGCAAGGCCGCGATCCCCGGCTCCTCGTAATAGTGCTTCAGGTAGATCTCGATCGCCTGCTTGCGGGTCAGCGCCCGCACATCGGCCACGTCGATCCGCCTGTCGCGGTTCACGTCGATCCCAAGCCGACGCATGGTGTGGATCGTCACCCCGTGGTTGGTCGCCCCCCCCGGATCATCCGGGTCGTTGACGAACCCGCCCTCACGGGCCACGATTTCCTCGGCAATCTGACGGACATCCGGCATGAGCCACCCCCTTTTGCAACGGGGGCAAGCTCGCAGACCGGGGTTAACGCGGCCCGACCATAGCGGACGCTCAGCTTTCGGGCTTGGCGTCGGGGTTGACGTAGACGCCCTGCGCCTTCAGCGCGCTGGCGACTTCCGGCGGCATGTAGGTCTCGTCATGCTTGGCCAGGACCTCGGTCGCGACGAAGGTGTCGCCCTCCATCCTGCCCAGGGCCACCATCCCCTGCCCCTCGGCGAACAGGTCCGGCAGGATGCCGGTGTAGCGCACCGGAACCGATGCGCCGGTATCGGTGACGGCAAAGGACACCTCGGTCCCCTCGCCCCGCACGATCGACCCCTCGACCACCAGCCCGCCGATGCGGAAAGTCTCGCCGGCCGAAGGTGGCTCCGCCATCACCTGGCTGGGGCTGCGGAAGAAGTTGATCCCATCGCGCATGGCATAGCCGACCAGGGCGGTGGCCCCGATCAGTGCCACCGTCGCAAGCGCGACCACCTGGATGCGCCGCTGCTTCTTCAGGCCCTTCAGTCCCCGGAATTCCTTGCCGCTCATCCCACGCACCCCTTTCGATGGAGGTCTTCTACCCGCGCCATAGCTGGGTATGCCTTGATCCGCGTCAAGCCCTTACGGAAAGACGGGCGCAAGCATCAGCCCTTCCGTCTCGGGCAGACCCAGCATCAGGTTCGCGTTCTGGATCGCCTGTCCCGACGACCCTTTGGTCAGGTTGTCCAGCACGGCCACCACCACGGCAAGACCCGGCCTGCGGTCGCCGATCACGCCCAGATGGCAGAAGTTCGATCCCGCAATGTCGCGCGTCGAGGGCAGAGCGCCAAAGGGCAGAACCTTCAGGAACGGCTCGTTTCCATATGCCGTTTCAAGCACTTGGTGCACGATCCTCGCGTCGCCCTTCACATAGACTGTCGCCAGGATTCCCCGGTTCATCGGCAGAAGATGCGGCGTGAACTGCACCCGGACCGGCCGCCCGGCGACCGCCGAGAACTCCTGGTCGAACTCGCCCAGATGGCGGTGCTTGCCGCCCGCCGAATAGGCATGCGTGCCGCCGGACAATTCGGCGTGAAGCAGGTTCTCCTTGAGGGACCGCCCCGCCCCCGAGACGCCGGCTTTCAGGTCGATCAGGATGTCGTCCAGATCGATCACCCCGGCCGCGATCAGCGGCCGCAGCGCGAACTGCCCCGTTGCCGCATTGCAGCCCGTCCCCGCGACCAGCCGCGCCGACCTGATCTCGTCACGGTAGAACTCGGTCAGCCCATAGACCGCCTCCTGCTGCAGGTCCTGCGCGGCGTGGGGCTGGCCATACCATTTCTCGTAGTCCGCCGGGTCGCGCAGCCGGAAATCCGCCGACAGGTCGACGATCTTCAGATCGCGCGGCAGCCTGGCGATCACCTCCTGCGTCGTCGCATGAGGAAGCGCGCAGAAGCACAGGTCCACATTGGAAAAATCGATCTCGTCGATCTTCTGCAACGTTGGCAGGTCCAGATGCCGCAGAAAGGGAAACACCTCCGCCATCGCCATGCCCGCCTTGCGGTCGGCCGACAGCGCCACGATCTGCATCGAGGGATGCGTCGCGATCAGGCGGACCAGTTCCGCCCCCGTATAGCCCGAGGCCCCAAGGATGGCGATGCGATGGGTCATGGCGCGGCTCCTGCAGACGAAACGCGCCCTCTTTGCGCCCCTTGGCTGCTCAATGCAAGACCACTGCCTCTGGCTGGCACAAATCCCGCCCCGGCTTTCAGCTTTGCCCAAGTATCCCCACCGGAGGCAGCCTGCCGCCGCGGCCAGGACCAGCGCCGCCGCCGGTTCGACCATAGCTCTGGCTGGCCCGGCCGGACCCTTGCGAAACCGCGAACGCCCGCGAGCAACAGGTTGACTTGAACCGAGCCACGGAAAGTCATTTCCGTGGGCCGATCACGGCACCGGCGTCCACATCACCTCGTCGATCCTGGGCGCTCCGGTCGCCAGCATCACCACCCGGTCGAACCCCATCGCGATCCCCGCCGCCGCGGGCATCCCCTCCAGCGCCGCCAGGAAGTCCTCGTCCAGGGGGTAGCTCTCCCCATAGACCCGCGCCTTCTCTGCCATCTCCGCCTCGAACCGCCGCCGCTGCTCGCCCGCGTCGGTCAGCTCGCCGAACCCGTTCGCCAGCTCCACCCCGCAGGCATAGACCTCGAACCGCTCCGCCACCCGCGCATCCCCCGGCACGCGGCGGGCCAGCGCCGCCTCCGCGGCGGGGTAGCGGTCCAGGATCGTCACCCGGCCCAGCCCCAGCTTCGGCTCGACCTTCTCGGACAGGACCCGGCTCAGCATGTCCGACCAGGTGTCGTCCGCCGCCCGCCGCACTCCGATCCGGTCCAGCTCGGCCCCCAGCGCGCCGGCATCGGTCGCCCCATCCGCCCCGATCGACCGCATCAGGTCCACCCCGGCATGCGCCGCGAAGGCCTCTGCCACCGAGACCCGCTCGGGGTCCTGAAACGGATCGCAGCTCCGCTCCCGGAACCGCAGGACCGAGGCCCCCGCCTCCCGCGCGGCCAGGCGCAGGAAGGCCATCGTATCGGCCATCAGGACCTCGTAGCCCTCGCCCGTCCGGTACCATTCCAGCATCGTGAACTCGGGGCTGTGCAAGGCCCCGCGCTCGCGGTTCCGCCAGACATGGCAGAACGCATGGATCCGGCTCTCTCCCGCCGCCAGCAACTTCTTCATCGCGAATTCGGGCGAGGTGTGCAGGTACAGCAACCGCCCCGCCCCATCGTTGCCGATCGCCTGGGTCGCAAAGCCGTGCAGGTGCGCCTCGTTGCCCGGACTGACCGCCAGCGGCCGGATCGACCTCGGTGAAACCCTCGCCTGCCAGCCAGCCCCGGATCGCGGCCTGGATGCGATTGCGGGTCAGCAGAAGCGGCCGGCGGTCGGCGTGGCGCGAGCGGCTCCACCACGGGCTGGAGAAGGGGGATGCGGGATTCATCTGGAATTTCCGGTTGGGATCGGTTACGGGCGCGGGCAGATGCCGGTCTAGGGGACCGGTCCCCCGATATGACCCCGATATAACAAGGACCCGACCTTTGAAAGTCATCGCCTCCTCGCTTCGCAAGGGCAACGTCGTCGAAATGGACGGCAGGCTCTATGTCGTCCTGACCGCCTCGAACTTCCATCCCGGCAAGGGCACGCCGACAACCTCGGTCGACATGCGCCGGATTTCGGACGGGACCAAGGTTTCGGAACGCTGGCGGACGACCGAAATGGTCGAGAAGGCCACCGTCGACGAGCGGGAGTATGACTTTCTTTACGAGGACGGCGAGGGCTTCCACTTCATGGAGCCGACCACCTACGAGCAGGTCGTGGTGACCGAGGATATCCTGGGGGCGAACAAGGCCTATCTTCAGGAAGGCATGCGCTGCTATGTGAAGACCTTCGACGGGGTTCCGATCGCGATGGAAGTGCCGCAGAAGATCACCGTCGAGATCCTGGAGACCGAGCCGGTCACCAAGGGGCAGACCGCCTCGTCGTCCTACAAGCCGGCGGTCGTGCAGAACGGACTGCGGGTCATGGTTCCCCCCCATATCGGGCCGGGCGTGCGGATCGTGATCAACACCGATGACGACAGCTATGTCGAGCGCGCCAAGGACTGACTGCCCGCCGCGGGCATGTCCTGACGTCCTTGTGGCTTCAACTGGCTGATCACGGACGTCGGCGACCTGGAAAGCCGATGGCGCAATGCGGGAAAGCCAAGGTGGGCGGATCGCCCACCCTACGCCCGTGCCACGCGCCCGGTGGCGCTATCGGTGTCGCTGTGGCGCCAGCTCGCCCGCCTCGATCCGGAACGGCAGGATGTTGCCGGCCGGCGGCAGCGGGCAGACGGCGAAATCGGTGAAGGCACAGGGCGGCGAGATGGCGCGGTTGAAGTCCAGCGTGATCCCGGTCTCGGTCGCGTCTTCTCCGAAAAGAAAGCGGCAGGCCGGATAGGTCTCGCCCGCCGTGGCATCGCGAAAGACGAACATCGGCTTGCCGGACTTCCAGTGGGTCGGCGTCAGGGTGACGGTCTGGCCCTGGTGCTGAAACGTCGCGCGATGGGTCAGGGTCACGCAAGCGGTGGAGCCGTCTTTCATCGCAACCTCAGAGGCTTGCGGCGCAAAGCTCTCCCACCTTGCCCGGATCGCCCAGGCAGGGGCGACGGGATAGTGGCGCAGCTTGACCGACGGGCTGAGGGTCAGGTCGCGGACCCGCAGGGCCGGACTGCCGGCGACCGTGTGGAGTTCCAGCAGGAACGGGTCGACCTGCACCTGCGGAAAGGCATCGGGGACGGGCTGGAAGCATTGCGGATCCTTGCCGGGCCGGGCGAAGCTGGCGCCGGTCGCGGTCAGGTCCAGCGTTCCCAGAAGTTCGGGGCCGGAGGGAAGCCGCACCTCTTGCGCCGCGCCCACCAGGTAGCGCCCAGGGGCAAGGTCGATGCGCGCGACAAGGTTCAGCCAGCCGTCCGGCGCGGTCAGTGCTGCAAGGCGGGACGCGCGCCAGTCGGCAAGCGACCCCGCCATCACGCTGCCTCGCCCGCCATCACGCTGCCTCGCCCGCCATCACGCTGCCTCGCCCGCCATCACGCTGCCTCGAAGGTGATCTTCCGGCGCAGGAACTGGGTGGCCTTGTTCGAGACATAGGCCGGATCGCCGGTGGTCAGGAACCTGGACAGCGTGCCGGTCCCGGCGAACTGCGGGCGGCGGTGCAGGTAGTCGGCCAGGCTTTCGGCCACCAGGTTGGCCTGCGAGTAGACCTTGACCCCCGGCCCCAGCGCATCGGCAAAGACCTTTTCCATCAGCGGGTAATGGGTGCAGCCCAGGATCGCGGCCTCGGGCGCTGGCATCCGGCGTTTCAGCGCCTCGACATGGCTGCGGACGAGCGCCTCGGCCAGGATCTCGTCGCCCTGTTCGATGGCATCGACCACGCCGCCGCAGGGCTGCGCCTCGACGTCGACGCCGATGGCGCGGAAGGCCAGTTCGCGCTGGAAGGCGCGGCTGGCGACGGTGGCGGGGGTGGCGAAAAGCGCGACATGCTTGACCGCCACCTCGCGCGGGGGAGAGTTGTCGCCCCACTGCCGTTCGGTCAGCGCCTCGATCAGGGGCACGAAGACGCCAAGCACCCGCTTGTCGGTGGGCACCCAGGTCTCCTGCATGCGCTTCAGCGCCGCGGCCGAAGCGGTGTTGCAGGCCAGGATGACCAGATCGCAACCCTCGGCCCAGAGGCGTTCGGTCGCGGCGCAGGTCAGGGCAAAGATGTCGTCCGAGGTGCGGACGCCGTAGGGGGCGTGGGCATTGTCGCCGAAATAGACGAATGGGACGTCAGGTAGACGTTTTGTCAACGAATCAAGAACAGTCAGGCCGCCGAGACCCGAATCGAAGACGCCAACTGCCATGCCTGCCACTTTCGCCTTGGCGCAATCGCTGCGCGGGATGCCTTTGCGGTGATCATAGGGGGGACGGGCCGGGGGCGAAAGACCCAAGCGCGCGCCCGCCGTTCAGGCAGGGCGGGGTTTCACATGCGATGGCGGCTCCCTATGTAGGGGCGGACGTGGTAGGGTGCAAAACGCTTTGAGGCGAGGGTGAGCATGGATTGGGACAAGCTGAGGATCTTTCACGCCGTGGCGGAGAAGGGCAGCCTGACCCATGCGGGGGATGTGCTGCACCTGTCGCAATCGGCGGTCAGCCGACAGATCCGCGCGCTGGAGGAAAGCCTGAACGTCACGCTGTTCCACCGGCACGCGCGGGGTCTGATCCTGACCGAACAGGGCGAGATCCTGTTCGACGCGACGACGCAGATGGTCCGGCGGCTGGATGCGACGGCGGCGCGGATCCGCGACAGCGAGGACGAGGTCTTTGGCGAGCTGCGGGTGACGACGACGACGGGGTTCGGGACCCTCTGGCTCGCCCCCCGGCTGGCGCGGTTGTACGAGAAGTATCCGGCGCTGAAGATCGACCTGATGCTGGAAGAGCGGGTCCTTGACCTGCCGATGCGCGAGGCGGACGTCGCGATCCGGATGAAGGAGCCAAGCCAGGCCGATCTGATCCGCAAGCGGCTGATGCAGATCAAGATGCAGATGTTCGCCACGCCGGAATACCTGGCGACCCACGGTGAGCCGCAGTCGATGGACGATTTCAGCAGCCACCGTCTGATCAGCCAGCACGCGGGCACGCCGCAGGTGGCGGCAGGGGCACTGCTGGTGGCCGAACTCATGACGCATGACATCCCCTCGACCCTGACGGTGAACAACTATTTCGGGGTGCTGCAAGGCGTGCTGAACCATCTGGGGATCGGGGTGCTGCCAGACTATCTGACCGACGATTTCCCCAATCTTGTCAGGGTCTTGCCCGACGTTGAAAGCGCCGAGGTGCCGGTGTTCCTGGCCTATCCCGAGGAACTGCGCCATTCGAAACGCGTGGCGGCCTTCCGGGATTTCGTCACCGAAGAGATCATGGTCTTCCGCCGCAGGCAGGCCGAGGATGCGGCCGCCTGAAATGCTGCCATGCAGCGTTTGCATAGCGGCATTGCCCAAACGTCGGGCAATCCGGACTTGTTTGCGCAAGCATGGAGCACTAATTGAATACTCGAAGCGGCGATGAGCGTGCTCTCGTCCCTTCGTACCTCCCTGTTGGACTTGGCCGAGCGGAAGCTCGGCCTTTTTTTTCGCCATGGCGCATGAAAAAGGCCCGGCAGTCGCCTGCCGGGCCGCATGTGGAAGACACAGGTCAGCCGCCGCTGGAAGCCACAGGTCAGCCGCCGCTGCCCTCGGTTGTGTCGGTCGCATCGTCCGACTTTGTTCCGTCGTTCGAATCGTCCTGGGCCGGTGCGGTCGGGTCGATATTCGACGAGATCGCGGCGATCAGTTCGGATTCCGTCCAGCCCAGAGTCAGCGAGCCGTCGGCGGTCATGTCACCGGCCAGCGGCACGGTGAAGGACTTGACGCTGGACTTGGCACCGAAGTCGCTGTTCAGCGTGACCACGGCGACCGGGCCGCCATCGGCTTCGTAGACGCTTTCGATCTGGCCGATCACGATCTGATCCTTGGTGCGGACCTCGTTGCCGACAAAGGCGGAATCGCTCATCACCGTCACGGTGGTCATGTCCTCGGGGGTGGCGCCGATGGTGATGTCGGAGCTGAGATCCAGCGCGACGGCCGGTGCGCCGACCAGCACTGCCAGTGCCACCGAGGCCAGCAGGGGTTTGGAATTGAACATTCGTCTTCTCCTGATGTGGTGCCGAAAATTCGGCATGCTCCAGTCAACCGGCCAAGGTAGCGGATGTTCCCAGCAAACGCCGTCTTTCCCGGCGCGGAACGCCGCCATGCAGGAAGGCGCAGTCGGCCGGCGAGGGAGCCCAGGGCAATCGGGCGGTCATGGGCGTTTCGCGTCCTGCGACGCGGCGCGGCGGGCACAATTTTTCTGCGAAAACTGCGGCAGGGCCGGATGCGGTGGTTTGCCCTTCCCGTGCCTTTCCCGTAAGAGGCGCGCAAACCTGCCAGAGGGGATGCCATGCAAGAACCCGCCATCACGCCGGACCTCGTCGCCAGCCACGGGATCAAGCCCGATGAATGGGAGCGTCTGCTGGGTATCCTGGGGCGGACGCCGTCGTTCACCGAGCTGGGCATCTTTTCCGCCATGTGGAACGAGCATTGTTCCTACAAATCCTCGAAGATCCATCTGAAGAAGCTGCCGACCACGGGGCCTCAGGTCATCTGCGGACCGGGCGAGAATGCGGGTGTCGTCGATATCGGCGACGGTCAGGCGGTGATCTTCAAGATGGAGAGCCACAACCACCCCTCCTACATCGAGCCGCACCAGGGCGCGGCAACCGGCGTCGGCGGCATCCTGCGCGACGTCTTCACGATGGGCGCGCGCCCCATTGCGGCGATGAATGCGCTGTCGTTCGGCCTGCCCTCGCATCCGAAGACCGCGCATCTGGTCAAGGGCGTGGTCGAGGGTGTCGGGTCCTACGGCAACGCCTTCGGGGTGCCCACGGTTGGCGGCGAGGTGCGGTTCCACGCTGCCTACAACGGCAACTGCCTGGTGAACGCCTTTGCCGCCGGGTTGGCGGATGCCGACAAGATCTTCTACTCGGCCGCCTCGGGCGTGGGGATGCCGGTGGTCTATCTGGGCGCCAAGACCGGGCGCGACGGCGTGGGTGGGGCCACGATGGCATCCGCCGAGTTCGACGACACCATCGAGGAAAAGCGCCCGACGGTGCAGGTCGGCGACCCCTTCACCGAAAAGCGGCTGCTGGAGGCCTGTCTGGAGCTGATGGCCAGTGGTGCCGTGATTTCCATCCAGGACATGGGGGCGGCGGGCCTGACCTGTTCGGCGGTGGAAATGGGCGACAAGGGCGGGCTTGGCATCAAGCTGCAGCTTGACGACGTGCCTCAGCGCGAGACGGGGATGACGGCCTACGAGATGATGCTGTCGGAAAGCCAGGAGCGGATGCTCATGGTGCTGAAGCCCGAGAAGGAGGCCGAAGCGCGGGCGATCTTCGTCAAGTGGGACCTCGACTTTGCCATCGTCGGCGAGACGATCCCCGAGGATCGGTTCCTGATCCTGCATGGCAACGAGGTGAAGGCGGATATTCCGCTGTCCAAACTGTCATCCAGCGCGCCGGAGTATGACCGGCCCTGGGTCGCCTCCCCTGCCCCGGCACCCTTGCCGCAAATCCCGGCGATCACCCCGATGGCGGCGCTGAAGGCGCTGATCGGGTCGCCGTCCTATGCGCACAAGGCCTGGGTCTATGAGCAGTACGATGCCCAGGTTGGGGCCGATACTGTGGTCCCTCCGGGCCTTGGTGCTGGCGTGGTGCGGGTGCACGGGACGGGCAAGCTTCTGGCCTTCACCTCGACCGTGACGCCGCGCTATGTGAAGGCCAACCCGTTCGAGGGCGGCAAGCAGGCGGTGGCCGAGGCCTACCGCAACCTGGTTGCGGTGGGGGCAAAGCCGCTGGCGACGACGGACAACCTGAACTTCGGCAACCCGGAAAAGCCCGAGATCATGGGCCAGTTCGTCGGCGCGCTGGAAGGCATCGGGGCCGCCGTCAAGGCGCTGGACATGCCGATCGTGTCGGGCAACGTCAGCCTCTACAACGAGACGGACGGCTCTGCCATCCTGCCGACGCCCACCATCGGCGCGGTGGGGATCATGCTGGCGGACGAGCTGATCGCAGGCCAGCCTGCCGACGGCGACATCGTCGTGGTGATCGGCGAGACGCGGGGGCATCTGGGCCAGTCGGCACTTCTGGCCGAGGCCTTCGGGATCGAGGCGGGGGACCCTCCGCCAGTGGACCTGTCGGCCGAGATTTCGGCAGCAAAGGCCCTGCTTGCCAACCGCAAGCGCATCCGCGCGGCGCGGGACCTGGGCGATGGCGGCCTGGCGCTGGCGGCCTTCCGGATGGCCGAGGGCGCGGGGATCGGCCTGACGCTGAAGTCCGGCGAGATCGGCCAGCTTTTCGGCGAGGATCAGGCGCGTTACGTGGTGGCGATCCGGCACGACGACCTTGCGGCCTTCATGGCGGCGGCGGGCGGGGTCAAGGTGGCTCAGGTCGGCCGCTTCGGTGGCGACCGCGTGACCTTCGGCACCGAAAGCGCCCTGCTGGCCGAGTTGTCCCAGCTTTACCGCACCGCATTTGCGGCGACCCTGGGCGTCTGATGCTGCGCCCGGCGACGCTGGCGGATGTCCCGTTCATCCGGGGCATCGCAAGCCACCCCGACAACGCGCCCTTCATCACCGACGAGGACGATGCCGCGCTTGCAGCCTATCTGGCCGACCCCGCCAACCGCCTGCTGATCTGGGAGGCTGGCTGCGTGCCGCTGGGGTTTGCGCTGTTCTGCCAGGTCGATGAACCCTCGGGCGCGGTGGAGTTGCGGCGGCTGGCACTTGCCGGGACAGGTCGGGGACAGGGGCAGCCCTTCCTGCGGGCGCTGGTGGACTACGGATTTGGCACCTTGGGCGCAGCGCGGGTCTGGCTGGACGCCTCGTCCGAAAATGCGCGCGCGATGCGGACCTACGACCGCGCGGGCTTCACGCTGGAGGGGCGGCTGCGCCAGCACTGGTATCGCCCGGCGCTGGGGCGGGTGGTGGACCTGATCCTGTACGGGATGCTGCGGAGCGAATGGGAAGCCCTTGATCCCCTTCCGGCACAGGCCTAGGTTTGTCGGGAAGAAGGAGACCGCCAGATGCCCATCGAAGCCCGCGACATCGAAGCCCTGATCCGGGAGGCTTTCCCGAACGCCAGGATCAGCGTGCAGGG
>PNNE01000101.1 GCA_013824055.1 Rhodobacter sp.
CGCTGGACGGCCTGGCCATGACCTCGGACCCCCGCCACGCCCTGCAACGACAGGTGGACCTGATGGCGGCCGAAGGTCTCCACCCTGCCGGAGCCTTCGAGCTGGAGTTCTTCCTCCTCGACCCCGAGCGTGGCCCAGACGGCAAGATGCAGCCCGCCCGCGACGTGCTCGACCGCCGCAAGTCCGCCAAGACCGAGGTCTATTCGGTCGACCACCTGCACGGGATGCTGCCCCTGTTCAGCGACATCTACGCCGGAGCGGCGAAGGCGGGCATCCAGGCCGAGACGCTGATCTCGGAATACGCCCCCGGCCAGTACGAACTGACGCTGCACTACCGCGAAAACGTGATGCAGGCCGCCGACGACCTGATGCGCCTCAAGCGCATCGTCCGCGCCCAGGCCCGCGCGCATGGTGTCGTCGCCTGCTTCATGGCCAAGCCGAACGAGAATTACGCGGGCTCGGGCATGCATTTCCACGTCTCGCTGCTGGACGACAAGGGCCAGAACGTCTTCATCGAGGACCAGGTGGGCAAGTGGAACCCCACCATCCTGCACGCTCTGGGCGGCCTCAAGCAGACGATGGCGGAATCGATGCTGGTCTTCGCCCCCCACGCCAACTCCTGGCGCCGCTTCGCCAGCCAGTCCTACGCGCCGGTTTCCCCGACCTGGGGCGTCAACAACCGCTCGGTCGCGCTGCGCATCCCGGCGGGGGACGTCAAGGCCCGCCGGATCGAACACCGCCCGGCAGGCGTGGACGCGAACCCCTATCTGGTTGCCGCGACCGTGCTGGCCGGGGTGCGCAAGGGCATGGCCGAAGCCATCGACCCCGGCCCCGAAACCACCGGCAACGGCTACGAGGACGAAGGCAGCGCCGCGATCCCGACCGATTGGAAATCCGCCATCGACGCCGCAAGGCGCTCGGACTTCCTGAAGGACGCCCTGGGCGAGGACATGCACCGCACCTTCACCGCGATCATGGCCGCCGAATACGCGCGGGTGATGCGGACGGTCAGCGAAGTGGACTTCGACCTTTACCTGCACACGGTGTGAAGGCAGGCGCAAAAGTTTTTGAAAACTTTTGCAAAATCCTTTGAAGGATTTTGTTCACCGCGCCCACCGGCAGGCCCCGGAACAGACCGGCACGCCCCGCGCAATCGCCGCGGCGATGATCCCGGGCACGCGCGCGTCAAGCCCAACCGGCGGCAGGATGCGCCCTGTGAAACCGGCCTCTGCCAGCGCCTGCGGAAGATCGTCGCTGACATGCCCGCCCTCGGCCGCAAAGAACGGCAGGCAGATCCCGCCCCGCCCTGTCAGGGTGGAAAGCTGCGGCTCCTGATCGATGAACCCCGCTGCCACCTCGGCCCCCGTTTCCCCCGCGATCCGCCCTGCCACATGAGCCGCAATGTCGGACGGCACCGAGGACTTGAACGACCCGTGCGCCGCAAGGATGACGTCGCGCGCCGCAGCCTCGCGCACCAGCGTCACGCAAAGGTCATGGACGGCAGGGTCGCAGCCGAAGGGCTCCAGCACCACCCAGCCCGTCCCGCCCGCCTCGGCCAGGCGCTTCGGGATCTGGACCCTGGTGAACCAGCCCCCGGCCATGAACATCGGGAACACCACCCCCCCGGACCGCCCCGTCACTGCCCTTGCCATCGCGGCGGGCTCGGCCAGGGTCGCGGCCCCGACCGACCACCCAGGCAGCACCGCTTCCACCCGCGCCGCCAAAGCCTCCAGGGCGGCCCCGGCGGGGCGGGGGTCGGAGGGTTGGCCGTGGGCCACGATCAGGGCGTGCTTCATGCGCCGAAAGGTGACGCCGCGCGCCGGAAGGTCAACCCCCCGGCATCCGGCTGGCGATGTAGCGGGCGAAATCGTAATTCGGCCGCTCCAGATGGCTGAGCGGCCCCGGAGCCGACATCCCCGCGCAAAGTCCCTGCCAGACCCGCTCGACGCAGCCCTTGTCCTCGACGTTCACGTCGTCCAGCAGGGCCTTCACGGAGGCCAGATGCCGCTCGGCCTCGGGGTCGGCCGCCCAGTCCGCCGCCATCCCGCCGCCGAACAGCACGCCCACCTGCCCCGGCCCCTTCGGCGTCAGGCTGAGGTACCAGAAGTACCCCGGCGTCAGGGTTATCAGCAGCGCGGGATAGATCGACAGAAGCCAGGTGATCCGCCGCTGATCGCCGGTGAGCTGCACATTCGACGGATGCGCCAAAGACAGCGGGATCGTGTCGTTCTTGATGATCCAGTGGTAGTTGAAGGCCGCCAGACCCTCGGGGCAGGTCATCTGCATCAGGTCGACCGAGCCGCCGATGGTGCCCTGGTGGCAGACTGGCAGGTGGTAACTTTCCATGAAGTTCTCGGCCAGCACCTTCCAGTTGGTGTCCCAGGTGAATTCCTCGCGGAACGCCTCGACGTAACTGCCCATGTCCAGATAGCCGACCAGCGCCTCGACCTCGGCAAGCGCCTCGGTCGGCGGCGGCGCCTCCGGGTTCAGGGTGACGAGAATCCAGCCCAGCCAGTCCTCGACCCGGACGGCGGGCAGACGGATGTCCTCCTTGCAGAACCCCTCGTTCAGCCCCATCGCCGGGGCCCCGCGCAGCGAGCCGTCCAGGTTGTAGGTCCAGGCGTGATAGGGGCAGACGATCGACCGCACATGGCCGCGCCCTTCCAGCAACGTGCTCATCCGGTGGCGGCAGACGTTCGACATGCCGCGCAACACGCCATCCCGGTCGCGCAGGATGATCACCGGCTCTTTGGCGATGGTCATCGTCAGATAGTCGCCGGGGTTCGGCAGGGCATCCGCACGGCCCGCACAGAGCCAGTCCTTCGCGAACACATGCTCTTCCTCGGCCCTGGCGAAATCCGGCGAGGTATAGACCGATTTCGGCATTGCCCGCGCCCGTTCGAAAGGCACCGCGACATTGGCGCGCAACTCGGCAATCGCAAGCGAGGGATCGTGCTGGGTCATGCGGCACCTCCTGCTGTGACTTTGCGCCGGCAGGACCGGTCGTTCCAGCAAAAACCCGACATGCCTAACCGAAATGCGCCCGGATCGCGGCCGCAAAGGCCGCGGCCAGCACAGGATTGGCCTCGGCATCGTAGTGGATGCCGTCGATCGGCGACACCGTGACCAGCTTTCCCGCATCCAGGAACGGCACCCCCACCCGCCGCGACGCGGCTTCGATCTCGTCGGCCAGCGCGTCGGATTTTGCCGCCCCGCCCGCGAACATTCCTGCCAGGCAGCCGACCTCCCGGATCGGCGGCGGCGCCACCAGCAGCACCCCCGGAGCACCGTTCCCCGGTCCGGACCCCGAGCTCAGGATCACCCGGACCAGCCGCTCCAGCGACAGGGCGATGTCGCAGGCGTTGACCGAAAACCGCTCTTTCAGGTCGTTGGTTCCCAGCATGACCAGCACCAGGTCCAGCGGCTTGTGGCTTTCCAAGAGCGCGGGCAGCACTGTCAGCCCGTTGCGATGCGCGCCCTCGACCGGATCGTCATGCACCGTCGTGCGGCCCGGATGGCCCTCGGCGATCACCTCCCAGTCCGGCAAAAGCCTTGCCAGCCGTCCGGCCCAGCGTTCGTCGCGGTCGAACCGGCCACCGAAGCCAAGGTCGGGCATCGGCATCGTGCCGTGTGTGTTGCTGTCGCCGAACAACAGGATCGTGCGTGTCATGATTCCCTCCTCCGGGTGCGGCGAGGTTATCCCCTTGGCGCCCTGGGATGAACGGGAATTCCGTCCCGCAGCGCGGCAGATCCGGCAGCAAGATGATTGACGTACCTCAGTCAGCCGCGGATCCTTGGCCCAGGAAACCTGGAGCCCATCTTGCGGCCGGATGTCAACCATATCGCCCGCGAGGCTGGGGTCAGTCTCGCTACGGTCGAAGTGTTCTGAACGCACGTCCCGGCGTGCGGGAAAAGACCGCAAAGGCCGTGAACGACGCCATTGCCAGGCTGGGCTATGTGCGCGACCTGACGGCGGCGAACCTGGCGCGCAGCCGAAACTACCGGATGGCCGTCATCCTGCCTGAAACCGAAAGCCAAATCATTCAATCCCTTGCCGCCGCTCTGGCCGAGGCCGGGCAAGCCGCCTCCACCAGCCGGACCCGGATCATGCCCAACCCCATCGACATCGCCGCACAGGCCACGCCACCGACCCTCGCCCGCAAGGTCCGTGGCCTGTCGGACCGCAGCATCGCGTGGATCTTCGTGGCCCCACGATCTTCCTTCTGCTCGCGATCAACATCTTTCCGCTGATCTGGACCATCCGGCTCAGCCTCACCGACTACGCCGCCAACCGCCCGAACCGCGAGGTCGCATGGGTCGGCCTGCGCAACTACGAGCGCACCCTGACCGACGAAGGCACCTGGGCGAACATGACCACCACGGCGCATTTCCTGATCTGGACGATCTTCTTCCAGGTCGTGATCGGCTTCACGCTCGCCTGGCTCATCAACCGCAAGTTCAAGGGCAATGACATCCTGACGACGCTGATCGTCGTGCCGATGATGCTGTCCCCCGCCGTCGTCGGCAACTTCTGCACCTTCCTCTGCCAGCCGCAGATCGGGATGGTGAACTACATCGTCGAGTTCTTGACCGGCATCCCCGCCTCCAGCTTTTCCATGCTCGGACCCGGCGGCCTTGCACCCTGGGCGATCATCATCGTCGACACCTGGATGTGGACCCCCTTCGTCATGCCGATCTGCCTTGCCGGCCTGCGGTCGATCCCCGACTACATCCACGAGGCCGCCGAGGTCGACCGCGCTTCGCAATGGCGGCAGTTCTGGACGATCACGTTGCCGATGGTGTTGCCTTTTCTCATGGTGGCAGTGCTGTTCCGCGGCATCTAGACCTTCAAGATGTTCGATATGGTCAATCTGCTGACTGGCGGCGGCCCCGGGAACGAGACGCTTCTGACCTCGATCGACCTCAAGCGCGAAGCCTTCGAGAAGTGGCGCACCGGCTATTCCTCGGCCTACGCGATCATCCTCTTCGTCACCGTCTTCGGCCTCGTCTCGATCTACGTGAAGGCCCTGAACAGGGTGACGGAGCGGTGATGACCCCGACACCCCCGAAACCCCGTCCCGGGCTTGACCCGGGACCTCTTTCCCCCAACTGCACCCGGCCCGACAGGAGGCCCCGGGTCGGGCCCGGGGCGGGTCTCCCAGGAGCGCACCCATGAGCGCCTATTCCGTCACCGAACCGTCGAAGGTCTCGAAATGGGCCGCGGGCCTGCTGGTCACGCTCTACACGATCATCACCCTTCTGCCGCTCGTCTGGATCATCTCCACCAGCTTCAAGACCGGGCCGGACTCGATCTCCTACCCGCCGAAGGTCTTCTTCGACCCGACGGTCGAGGGCTGCGTCAACCTTTTCACCACCCGCACCCGCCTGCCGTCTCGGAGCTTGAAACCTTGCCGCCCCCCGTGTAAATGCTGGACCAAATTTCCCCGGAAGTGCTGGCGCAAAATTCCCCGCCTTGCGGGTGTGGCGATCAGCCATGCATGTGATGGGCGCCTCCGTTTTTCGGCGGCCGACCGCGACGTTTGGGTGGTGGCGGCGGGGTGATGGTTGCGTGCGAGCGCGTGTGCTCTGGGATAAGGTCGGCGTGGTGGCGCCGCCGATAGCTGGCACCCTCACCTGGAGCATCGACGCGGCCCGCATCGCCCGGTCCCGGCGCGCCGGGGCACGGGTCGGTGTCCAGGTCGGTTCCGCCGAAGGCGCTCGGCAGGCCGGGGCCATGCTCGGCAGCCGCTTCCTTGCCTCGCACGAGGCCGCCACGCATCCGTACGACAGGGCCACCTGATCGCCGCCAAGGCCGAGGACACCGCCTTCACCAACTGCTTCGACACCGACTGGCCCCATGCCATGCACCGGGCCCTGACCCTAATCTTCGCTTAATCCTGCGGCACTTTCACCTTAATGCAACTGTCCCATCTTTGGTTCATCGATCACCGTCCAATGAATGGGAGCCACACTATGAAGACCACCAAACCGCTGCTCGTTGCCACGCTTGCCCTTGGGCTCGCCGCGCCCGCCTTTGCCACAACGGCGACCGTGATGGACCGAGGGCTGACGCAGGCAGAGGTCGAGGCGGCACAGGTCGCATGGGGCGAGGCGCTGGTCGCCATTTCCACCGCTCATGAGACCGAAGGCCCGGAGGCCGCCAAGGTCCTGGCCGAACAGGTCCTCGACACTGCCTATGGCTATGGCCTTGGCCCGGTCCTGTTCAAGCCGACCCTGACCGAAGCGCCCCAGACATTCCGCACCACAAAGGAAGGTGCGCTGGCCTATTTCGTCGGCCAGAACCCGGATTTCCCCGATGACACCGGTTTTGCGCTGAAAGGCTGGACGGATGTCCAGATCGAGAACGCGGCCATCTTCATCGACGGAAACGTCGCCAAGACGATGGGCAATGTGATGATCACCAACAAGGACGGCTCGGTCACCACCGTCGACAAGACCTGGGGCTTTGTCCGCGACACTGAAGGTGCGCTGCGGATCGTCCTGCACCACTCGTCGCTGCCCTATACCGCCAACTGATCCGGCGGGGCCAGGTCGAGCACGAAGCCACGCCCCCTCAGGGCCCGGATCTCTGGCAGGTTCGGGCCCTTTCCGATTTTGCGCCGCACATGCGAGATATGGGCGTTCACGATGTTCGACGCTGTGGGCCGGTAGCCGCCCCAGAGGGTTGCCTCCATCCGTTCCTTGCTCACAACCTGACCGGATCTTGCGGCAAGCAGGGACAGCACCTCGAACTCGCGTGAGGTCAGGCCAAGCCGGCGCCCGTCGACAAAGGCATCGCGTTCTGCCTGCGACAGGCGCAGCCGACCGATCACAAGATCATCGCCGCCGGTCGGGGCGCTGTCTGGCTGGCCGCGCCGCGCAAGGTTCTGGATGCGGACCACCACCTCTTCGAAGGCAAAGGGCTTGGTGACATAGTCATCCGCCCCCCCCGTCAGGGCCGATATCTTGTCGCGCATGTCGGTCATCGCCGTCAGCATCAGGATCGGCATGGTCACGCCCTGACGCCGCAGGCTGCGACACAGATCAAGGCCATAGATGTCCGGAAGGTTCAGATCCAGCACGATCACCGCCGACGCGATTTCCCGACGCTGCAACCGGCTGTCGATCTTGCGCGCCGCGATCGCTCCCTCGCCACCCGTGGCATGATGCGTGACGCTTAACCCTTCGGCTTCCAGTCCTGACTTCAGAAACCGTGCGATCCGCAGATCGTCCTCGATCAGAATGACATGGATCATGCGTCTAGTCTCTTGGCAAAAGCGGCAGGGTATCGAGAATTTCGACCCTTTGCCGGGGCCGTCACTTGTCGCAGATAGGTGCCCGCCTTGCCGTTCGACAAGGGTGGCGGCGATCCCCAGACCATAGCCAAGCCCCGAAGGACGGCTTGCCCTCGCCTGCAGCGACCGATAACCCCGGTTGAAAATCGAGGCGATTTCATCCTCGCCGATGCCGATGCCGCGATCGACGACTTCCAGATGCCAGAACCCGGCCGCCCCAAACGATTTGACGGTGATCCGTGTGTCATCGGGAGAATAGGCGATGGCATTTTCCAGCAGCACCAAGATCGCCTGTTGCAGGCGCAACGGATCCAGCATGGCCTGCGCATCGGCGGCACGCAGATCGACCTCGATGCCGCGCCGGGTCTTGGTCAGCAACTGAAGGGTCGCGCGCACGATCGGGTCCGGCGCGTGGACCGCAAGGCTCAGCCGCAGCGTCGGGTCGCCTTCGCCCGATATGGTGGTCAGATCATCCAGCAAGACCATGAGCTGCACCAGAACGGTCTGGATGATCGACAGGATCTCGCGGTAGTCTGCCTTTGTCAGCCGATTGTTGCGCAGGGCGACCTCTGCCTCACCCCGGATGATGGTCAGCGGGGTGCGCAACTCGTGGCCGAACTCTGCCAGCAGCTTGCTGCGCTGGTTGGCAAGCGACTGCATGTCGTGGATGGCACGCGACAGCTCCTGGGTCCGTTCCTCGACCGTCTGTTCCAGCACATGCCGGGCGTCGCGCTCCTTCAGACGGCTTTCCTGCAGCGTCGTCGCCGCGAAATTGAGGATTTCGGCCAGCCGCCCGAATTCGTCATCGCGGATCATCGGGACAGGATTGCCGAAATCCCCGTTGCGGATTCTTTCCAATCCCTGCTCCAGTGACGCAAGCGAGGGATCAAGACGACGCTTCAACAGGAAGGCAACGATCAGCGACGACAGGATGAAGACAAGCGCTGCCGCACCGGCCAGATAGGCCAGCAGCCGAAGCGAGATATCCGCATCAAGACGCTTTTGTGCCAGCAGGGCCTGCTCGGACACGACGCTCGCCTCGAGTTCGGACGTAAAGCTGCGCAGCAAAGGCACCAGAGCAGACCGGTGTTCTGCGATCGCCGCCGGAGTGGGGGGGGTTGATACGATTGCATCAATCCTTGCCCAGGTTTGCGCCAGAACCTGATCGCGCAGCAAGGCCGTGGCATAAAGACCAGCTCGATCCCGCAAGGCCAGATCGGTATGAATGTCCTGCGCCCTTTTCAGGCTTTCGCCAACGGTGCGCTGAAAATCTGTCGTGGTTCCCAAATCCGTCAGCGGCCACCCGTCACGCGATGTAAGATGGCCCAGAGAGGCCGCAGCCACCTGTGCCGACTGTAGCGCGACAAGTGCGTCGCTGGCCAGACGCCCGTTCTCGACCCGCTTGTAGGCCTCGGCAATGACCGCAAGAGCAAGGCCCGCATAGACGACGCCAACCGCGGCGATCGCGGCAAGGGAAAGGTAGAAATACTTCTTGAAAGGCATTGCGCGCTACCAACCCGTCACTGCAGGGAAACGACGGGTTGACAATACAGCTGCGCCCGGGCGTCCGATCTGAATTCATTGCCATTGATCTTGTGCCGTTTCCCTCCCAGACGCCAGCCCCGCGACTGGCTGTCGCCATCCAAGCGTTAACGGCGGCGTAGGACCGGGCGACCGGGGCGAAGACTTTGGCCCCCGAGGGCTGGATGCCCGCCGATGCCGACCGGGTGATCGCCCGGCTGGCCGACCTTGTGCCGCGCTAGGCAATATCCTCATGCAAACACAGGATATTCCCTTCGGGATCGTTGAACCAGGCCGCCTTTTCCGACCCCAGCACGCAGACATGCCCTTCGGTCCTGAACCCCGGCAGGTCATAGTCGGCAAAGACCACGCCCCGCCCCTCCAGCTCGGCTATCGAGGATCGGATGTCATCCACCTTGAAACTCAGCGCGGTATGCTCGGCCTTGGTGCCTTCGGGTTTGGGGAACAGCGCGATTTCGGTGCCGCCGCAGTGGTAGACCACCTTTCCGTCGGGCCGCTCCTCGCCCGACGGCAGCGCCAGCGCTCGCTCGTAAAAATCGCGCGCTCGGGCCAGATCACGTACCGGGAGCATCACTGTCACCTGCTGGGCATCGAGTTGCATGGCACTCTCCCTTGCCTTGGATGGGACCAGATCAGTCTACGCCTCCAGGCGATTCTCTGCCAGCGGTCCCGCAGCGACCCAGGCCATGACGCCCGCCCGCCACAAGCGCCCCGTTTTCCTTGGGGGGGAATGTGGCAACCCCTGCCAGCCCCACCTTGACACCCGGCAAACGCCCACACCCATCCATCTGATTCCAAACCGGAATCAGAAAACGTCCACCGCGAACGCTACCCCTGCCGCTGGCCCACGTTCTGATCGATCAGATACCTTTGCGACAACGGGATCGCTGCGGCCCCCAGGGCGCGCGCGTCGGCCCCCACCGTCCCCTCCCGGATCACCGGCGGCTCGATCCCGGCCAGGTCCAGGCCGAGCAAGGCCCCCCGGGTCCGCCGCACCATCTCGGCCCGCACCGCCAAGGGCATCCACCCGTCGATCAGCACCGCCTCGATCTCCAGCAGCGCCGCCGCGGCCAGCGTGGCGTGGGCCAGCGCCCCCGCCGCCTGATCCAGCCAGGCCGACAGCACGCCGTCGGACACCTCCCACCGGTCATGCTGCGACCAGAGGTGGTCGGACGCCTCGCCCGCCGCCTCCATCGCCTCGGCCAGGACCGACATCGAGGCGAGGTCGATCAGCCGCCGCGTGCCCCCGCCCGGCCCCGGACTGGGGGCAGGCACCTGGATCGACCCCACCGCGGCCGCGTTGCCGGTCCGGCCAAGGAACAGCTGGCCATTCATCACCAGCCCGCCGCCGATGAAGGTTCCGAAGTAGAAATACAGGAAATCCTTCGGCCGCTCGCCCGTCCCGAAGATCAGCTCGGCCCCGCAGGCCGAAGTGGCGTCGTTCTGGACATAGACCGGCAGGCCCGTCACCGCCCCCAGTTCCGCCGCCAGGTCGCGCGACCGCCAGGCGTCCATCTCGGACTGCGGGACCCCCAGCACCGAGACCCAGTTCCACAGCTGGAACGGCATCGCCACGCCCATCCCCATGATCCGGCCCCGCAGGTCCACCGGCAACTCGCCCGCCAGAGCCGGCGCCGCGTCCCGCACGAACCCCACCACCGCGTCGGGCGTGGGGTAGCGGTAGACCTTGCGCCGCGCCGCCCGCAACCGCCCGCGAAAGTCGGTCAGCACCAGGTCCGCCGACCGCCGCCCCACCTTCAGCCCAAGGAAGAACGCCCCCTCTGCTGCCAGCGACATCGGGATCGAGGGCTGGCCGACGCGCCCCCGCACCGGCTCGCCCCGAGCGAGAAGGCCGTCCTGCTCCAGCCCGCGCATGATCACGCTGACGGTCTGTGCCGAAAGCCCCGTCATCCGCGCGATGTCGGACTTTGCCAGCGCCCCATGCCGACGGACCAGGCTCAGCACCAGCCGTTCGTTGTGGTCGCGCATCCCCGACTGGTTGGTGCCGCGCACGACCTCCTGCGTGTTGAGCGAGGCATCCTGCATCGCTCAGCCCACCGGACCGATAACCCCCTTGCGGAGGATCACGTTCGCGAAAAGCGCCGTCTCACTGGTGGCGACGATCGCATGCGCCGCCCGGATTCGCGGATACAGCGCCTCGCCCGACAAGGGCACCACGGTCATCCCCGGCGCCATCCGGGCGCACAAGGCGTCGATCTGCCGGTGAATCTCTGCCGCCTGCACCGGGTCGTTCATCAGGCTGGCCCGGAACAGCGCCGCCGGAACCGCCAGGTCCAGCGGCAGCACCGTCAGCACCGCCTGAACCACCGCCAGGACCCCATGACCATCGGCGCGGACCAGCCGACGCGTGGTCCAAGGCTGGATAGTTGCCGTCGACGATGGCAAGCTCGTCGCCGTGACCCATCGCCCGCAGGGTCGCAAGGAAGTCGGGCCCCAGCAGGGGCGGAATACCGATCAGCATGGCCTCCCCCTCCTCCTGGGTCTGGCGCGACCAGGGCATCTGTCCCGATCATTCAAGGCGCAGACTGCGGCCGGAAGCTGCCTCTGTCAATAATAAATCAGAGTGATTTAATTATCTTGACGCAAGGCAGGGAATCAGCTTTTCTATCCCTGTCGCAGGGCTTTCGTGCCCGGCGTACGGATTTCGAAACGGGGGCACAAATGTCCCCACCTTGGGAGGAAGACCATGAAGATCATCACCAAAGCCCTTCTGGGCGCAGGCGCGCTTGCCCTGTCGGCCGGTATTGCCTCGGCGCAGGACGGCGTCTCGGCCTGCCTGATCACCAAGACCGACACCAACCCCTTCTTCGTGAAGATGAAGGAAGGCGCCGAGGCCAAGGCGGCCGAACTGGGCATCACGCTCAAATCCTACGCCGGCAAGGTCGACGGTGACCATGACAGCCAGGTCGCTGCGGTCGAAAGCTGCATCGCCGACGGCGCCAAGGGCATCCTGATCGCCGCGTCGGACACCAAGGCCATCGTCGGCCCGCTGGCCAAGGCCCGCGAAGCCGGCCTTCTGGTCATCGCGCTTGACACGCCCCTCGACCCGGCAGACGCCGCCGATGCGACCTTTGCGACCGACAACCTGGAAGCCGGCCGCCTGATCGGCGCCTGGGCCGCGGCAACCCTGGGGGCTGAAGCCGCCAATGCCCGGATCGCCTTCCTGAACCTGACCCCGTCCGAGCCGACCGTCGACGTCCTGCGCAACCAGGGCTTCATGATGGGCTTCGGGATCGACGTGAAGAACCCGGCCGACATCGGCGACGAGGATGATCCGCGCATCGTCGGCCATGACGTGACCAACGGCAACGAAGAAGGCGGCCGCAAGGCGATGGAGAACCTTCTGCAGAAGGACCCGGGCATCAACGTCGTCCACACCATCAACGAACCCGCCGCCGTGGGCGCCTACCAGGCGCTGAAGGCCGTGGGTCTGGAAAACCAGGTCCTGATCGTTTCGGTCGACGGCGGCTGCCCGGGCGTCGCTTCGGTCAAGGAAGGCGTCATCGGTGCCACCTCGCAGCAGTACCCGCTGGCGATGGCGGCCCTCGGCGTCGAGGCGATTGCCAAGTTCGCCGCTGACGGCACCAAGCCCGCCGACCGAAGGCAAGGACTTCTTCGACACCGGCGTGTCGCTGGTGACCGACAGGCCGGCCGAGGGTGTGGCCTCGATCGACACCACCAAGGGCACCGAGCTCTGCTGGGGCTGAGGTCTGACACGGGCATGACCCGCCGGTGACGGCGGGCACTGGAAGGGCGGCCAGGTGCCGCCCTTTCTTCAAGCCGCAGGTTGAGGCAGGATGAACAGACCAATGGGGAGGGGACCAGAGGCATGACCCAAGCACAGGACTTCGAAAGCGCCAGCAAGGGCGCGGACCAGAACGTCGCCCACTTCGAGGAACGGAAGTCGGCGCTGTCAAAGCTGCAGCACATCCTGCACGGCAACCCGGCGCTGGTGCCCCTGATCGTGCTGCTGGGCCTGATCGCCTTCTTCGGCATCTTTGCCGGCGACCGGTTCTTCCGCGCCTCCACGCTGACGCTGGTCATGCAGCAGGTCGCCGTGGTCGGCATCCTGGCCGCCGCGCAGACTCTGGTGATCCTGACCGCAGGCATCGATCTCGCCATCGGCGTGATCATGGTCTTTTCCTTCGTCATCATGGGCAACATGGTGGTCAGCTACGGCATGCCCGCCGGGGTGGCCCTGCTGGCCGGGTTCCTGATGGCCGCCGCCTGCGGCTTTGCCAACGGCACCCTGGTCGCCCGGCTGAAACTGCCGCCCTTCATCGTGACGCTGGGCACCTGGAACATCATCATGGCGATCTGCCTGATCTATTCCAGGAACGAGACGATGCGCGAGGCGGACGTGACCGCCGCCACCCCGTGGCTGCACGTCTTCGCGATCAACTTCAGCGTCGGCCCCGCCGTGGTGACGCTGGGCGTGATCGCGATGATCCTGCTCTATGTCGCGCTGTGGTTCATGCTGAACCACACTGCCTTCGGCCGCCACATCTATGCGGTGGGCGATGACCCCGAAGCTGCCGAATTGGCGGGCATCAGCACAAAGAAGGTCCTGATCGGGGTCTACACCCTGGCCGGCGTCATCGCCGGGCTTGCCGCCTGGGTCTCGATCGGCCGCAACGGCTCGATCTCGCCGTCCAGCGTGGTGACCGACTTCAACCTGCAGGCCATCACCGCGACCGTGATCGGGGGCATCTCGCTCTTCGGCGGGCGGGGGTCGATCCTGGGCGTTCTGTTCGGAACGCTGATCGTCGGCATCATGTCGATGGGTCTGAACATGATGAACGCGGACCCGCAATGGAAGGTCCTGCTGACCGGCGTGCTGATCATCGCCGCTGTCGCAGTCGACCAGTGGATCCGCAAGGTATCGGCCTGAGGAGGACATCATGGAACCCATTCTGACCGCACGCGGGCTGGTGAAGCGCTACGGCCGCGTCACGGCGCTGGACAGTTGCGACTTCGACCTGATGCCGGGCGAGATCCTTGCCGTCATCGGCGACAACGGCGCCGGCAAATCGACGCTGATCAAGGCGATCTCGGGCGCCGTGATCCCCGACGAGGGCGAAATCCGCCTGGAAGGCCAGCCGATCCAGTTCCGCACGCCCATCGAGGCGCGCAAGGCCGGGATCGAGACGGTCTACCAGACCCTCGCCATGTCCCCGGCGCTCTCCATCGCCGACAACATGTTCATGGGCCGCGAGATCCGCAAGCCGGGCATCATGGGCACCGTCTTCCGCCAGCTTGACCGGCCGAAGATGCAGGCCTTTGCGCGGGAAAAGCTGAACGAGCTTGGCCTGATGACGATCCAGAACATCAACCAGGCGGTGGAAACGCTGTCGGGCGG
>PNNE01000037.1 GCA_013824055.1 Rhodobacter sp.
CCTGATGGAGGGCATCAACGCCGCCGTCGAAACCTACGGCAAATCCGAACGCAACAAGTTCCGCGCCGTGTTCTACTATCTGCTCGTCAAGCATTTCGGTCGCGAAGCCGCCTACAAGTGACGCGCTGCAGATCCGCTTTCAAAGGCCCGCGCCCGCCCGGCGCGGGCCTTTTGCCATGATCGCCTTGGATTTGAGGAAAACCTTCAGCACTCGCGCCTTGCCGAAGGGCGGGGATTCGGGGCATCACTTGGTGGTCAGGGCAGGACGCCCGGGACCCTTATACTACAGATCACGTGCGGTGCTTGGGGTGTGCGCGTGGGGTGGATGGAGGGTCCCGTAGGGGTGCGGGGCCCTCCATTCTTTTTGCGTTCGGCACCGGCTGTCCGACTGCCGCCTTGCACAGGCGCAGGGTGGGCGATCTGGCCAACTTGCCTGTCGAGCCGGTCTGCGCCCCAACCCGGATCGTGCCGCCCACGCCTTGACGAAGCCCTCGCCGACGTTCAGCCGATCCGGCCCCGAACGCCACCCGTCTGACCCCGGTCCAGCAGCAGGTGGTCCAGCAGCACGCAGGCCATCATCGCCTCGCCCACCGGGACAGCGCGAATTCCGACGCAAGGGTCGTGGCGGCCCTTGGTGATCAGGTCCGTCTCCTGCCCGGCTTGGGTGATCGTCTGGCGCGGGGTCAGGATCGACGAGGTCGGCTTGACCGCGAACCGGCAGACCACCGGCTGGCCCGTCGAAATCCCGCCCAGGATTCCGCCCGCGTGGTTCGACAGGAACTCTGGCCCGCCCGGCCCCATGCGGATCTCGTCGGCATTCTCGACGCCGGTCAGGCTGGCCGACGCCATCCCCTCGCCGATCTCGACGCCCTTCACGGCGTTGATCGACATCATCGCCGAGGCAAGGTCGCTGTCCAGCTTGCCATAGAGCGGCGCGCCAAGGCCCGCGGGCACGCCGTCGGCCACCACCTCGATCACCGCCCCGACCGAGTTGTGCGACAGCCGCAGCGCGTCCAGATACTCGGCCCATTCGACGACGGCCACCGCATCGGGCACCCAGAACGGGTTCCGCTCGATCTCGTCGGCGTCAAAGCGGCTCCGGTCGATGATCTTGACGCCCATCTGCACCATGTAGCCGGTGATCTTCAGACCCGGCACCAGTGCCGCCAGCGCCGCCCGCGCCACGCCGCCCGCCGCCACCCGGCTGGCCGTCTCACGCGCGCTGGATCGCCCGCCACCGCGGTAGTCGCGGATGCCGTATTTCTGGTGATAGGTGATGTCGGCATGGCCCGGCCGGAACGCGCTTGCGATATCGCCATAGTCCTTCGACCGCTGGTCGGTGTTCTCGATCAGCAGCTGGATCGGCGTGCCGGTGGTCTTGCCCTCGAAGACGCCGGACAGGATGCGGACCTCGTCGGGTTCCTTCCGCTGGGTGGTGAACTTGTTCTGCCCCGGCTTGCGGCGGTCCAGCCAGGGCTGGAGGTCGGCTTCGCAGAGCGCCACGCCCGGAGGGCAGCCATCCACCGTGCAGCCGATCGCCGGCCCGTGGCTTTCGCCCCAGGTGGTGACGCGGAAAAGATGACCGAAGGTGTTCAGGCTCATGGGCATGTCCTCGCTTGCGCACGGGGCTTTGGCACGGGGCTTTGGCACGGGGGGCTTTAGCACGGGGCTTGGGCAGGGGCATACAGGCCGCGCCGCCTGTGCCACAAGCCCCGAGGTCGGTGAAAATCGGCCGAGCGGCGCCGGATGGTCACGGATCCGTGAAAAATGCCCAGGCAAAGGGGTTGACATGCCGGACCCTGCGCCCACGTTAGGGCGCTGCGGCCCGAGCCCCTTTGCCGACGCCAGATTCGTCTGGCAAGCGTGATGCCGGACCGAATCTAATAAGCGTGCGCGATGTCATTGCCCGGGAACTGCCCCGCAGCGGGCTGACCACTCGACGCACCCGAACAAAGGTTGACGGGATTGGATTTCCTCTTCGAGTTATTCGTGGGCAAGCCCATCTGGATGTGGCTGATGTTCCTTGGCATCGTCATCTCGCTGATGGCGTTCGACCTGGGCGTGCTGCACAAGGAAGACCACGAACTTGGCGTGGTCGAAAGCCTGAAGCTTTCCGCATTCTACATCTGCATCGCCATCCTGTTCGGCGGCTACATCTGGTGGGCATGGGCGAACGGCACCCTGGTCACGACCGACGGCACCAACCCGGTCGCCAGCTATTTCCAGGGCTACATCATCGAGAAGGTGCTCTCGATCGACAATGTCTTCGTCATCTCGCTGATCTTCGGCTACTTCGCGATTCCGCGGAAATACCAGTACCGGGCGCTGGTCTGGGGCATCATCGGTGTCATCATCCTGCGCGGCATCATGATCGCCGTCGGCGCCGAACTGATCTCGAACTACGCCTGGGTGACGCTGGTCTTCGCGACCTTCCTTGCCCTGACCGGCGTCAAGATGCTGGTGGTCCCGGAAGGCGAAATGGATGTGTCGAAGAACCCGGTGGTGAAGCTGACCGCGAAGTACATGAATGTGACCAAGAACTGCACGGGCAGAAGTTCTTCGTCCGCCAGCCGCACCCGACCACGGGCAAGCTGGTTGTGTTCGCGACGCCCCTTCTGGTGGCGCTGATCGTCATCAACTTCGCCGACCTGATCTTCGCCGTCGATTCGGTCCCGGCGATCTTCCTGATCACCACGGACACCTTCATCGTCTACACCGCGAACATCATGGCGATCCTTGGCCTGCGCGCGCTGTACTTTGCGCTGGCAGCGCTGGTGCACCGCTTCCACTACCTGAAATATGCGCTGGCCGTGGTGCTGATCTTCATCGGCCTGAAGGGCTTTTACAGCTTCTTCTTCGGCAAGTTCGACCCCTATCTGTCGCTGACCATCACCATAGGCATCATCGCGGCCGGCATCTTCTATTCGCTGTGGAAGACGCGCGGCGATGACGACGGGCACGGGACCGAGGTCAAGTCGGTCGAATAAGGCTTGTCGCCATCAAGACAGCCAAAGCGGGCGCCCGTCCCTTCGGGGGCGGGCGATGCTATTCGGTGCCCTGACGGATCTGGGTTGCCAGGTCGTGCGCCTCCGGCACTCCGGCGACGCGCAGCACCGACAGCCCCAGCGTGACGTCCACCGCCCCATCGGCGCGGCGCGTCACGGCAGGCGGCCTTGGCCAGGCCGTCAGGTCATAGACCTGCCCGGCCTGCCACTGGCCGACATGGGTCACTCCGCCGTAGGCCAGGACGAAGACCACCGCCCCGGTCCCCGGCTCGATCCTGTTGACCCCGGTCCCGGCATGGACCGTGTCATTGCCGCTTCCCAGCCGCACCAGGTTGCGGCCCGGTCCGGTATGCACGACCGACGCCGCATCGCCGGAATGGATCTCGTCATTGCCGTGCCCGCCATAGATGCGCTTGCGGCCCCCGGTGCCGATGATCGTGTCGTTGCCCGTGCCGCCATCCAGCACATCACGGCCAGGCCCGCCGACCAGCCGGTCATTCCCCGCCCCGCCGTAGAAATAGTGGCGCGAGCCTTCGTGGACTGTCACTGCCCGCAGCACGTCGTCGCCTTCGCCACCGTAGAATGTCGCCCCGCCGTATTTCGGCCCGATCATCACGTCATTCCCGCGGGAGCCGCGCACCTCGACCATCACGCGCTCGGTGGTCTCGAAGGTGATCGGGCTGTCGGGGTGCGCCACGATCCGCAGGACACGCGCGGCCTTGCGGCCTTCGGGGTCCTCGGTGCGGGCCAGCACGGTGGCAATACGGATGTTCTCGACGTTCATCGGGCAGTGCAGGACATAGCCGTCCGGCCCGCCCAGATACCACAAGGTGTCGTTGCCGCCGTCCTTGGTCTCGCGGATCTTCTCGGCCTCGGCGCCGTAGACCCAGTAGTTGTCGTTGCCCCGGTGCCCCTCCAGCACCACAGAGCCATCCACGGCCATCATCGCATTGATCCCGTCCGCCGGGTTCTCGAAGCCGCGCAGGTCCAGGCCCAGGTCCAGGGCACCCTTGACCAGCTCGCCCCGCAGCACCTCCATCGGAGCCGTCGCGATCAGGTTTTCGGTCTCGCCGGGGTCGGCGACCACGTCGTAGACATGCTCCTCGCCGTTCGGATAGCGGAAATAGCGGAACTGCCGGTAGCCCTCGATCGACGGGCGCACCGACAGCGTCCCGAAGACCGAGGTGATCGGCGACTTCGACGTGTCGAACGCGCCGAAACTCGGGTCGATCAGCGGCAGCAGGCTTTGCCCCGATACCCAGTCGGGGCGCGGCGGCAGGCCGGCAAGCTGCATGATCGTCCTGGGAAAGTTGTGCAGCGACACCGGAAGGTCCACCACCCGGCCCGCCTCCATCCGCGGCGACCAGATGCCCAGGGGCACATGGGCGGCGCTGTCCCACTGGCTCATCTTGTGGAAACTGTCGTGGTTGCCCAGGTTGAAGCCGTTGTCCGACAGGAAGACCACCGTGGTCCGGTCGCCCAGCGGCGAGGCCTCAAGCGCGGTCAGGAAGCGCCCGATCTCGTGGTCGACATGGCTGATCGCGGCAAAATAGGCGCGGACGACCTGGCGCCAGCCATCGTCGCCGCCCTTTTCCGGCGTCCAGTTGCCGTTGGCGATATAGGCTGCCTCATAGACCGCAAAGCCGGGGGGCGGGCCATAGTAATCCTCGGGCGCGGCGATGTCGGGCCAGCGGATGTCGGCAGGGTCGTACAGCCGGTAGAAGCGATCGGGACATTCCAGGTTGTAATGCGGGTGCTTGAAGCCCAGCTGGATCAGGTGCCGCCGCGCAGGGTCGGCGCGGCCGAGGAAGTCGATGGCGTTCTGCGCCACCATGAAGTCATAGAACAGCCGGTCCTGCGACCCGTCGTCGTCGGGATGGTTCACCCCGGCGATCCCCGGTCCCCGGTCCAGGTAGTGCTTCATCTTCGTCCGCCCGCGGCTGTCATGCGCCGCAGGCTCTTCGTGAAACAGCACCCGCCTGAACCGCTGCGGCATCGGCGTATAGCTTGCGTCGACCTTGCCGGTGGTGAAGTTGTAGAACCCCGCGCGGCGCAGGTCATAGGCCCAGGCCTTCTCGGGCGGCAGGACCTGGCGCCAGAAGCGGTTCAGGTCGACAAGGCCGGTGCGGAACGGTGACAGGCCGGTCGCCAGCTCGGCCCGGCAGGGGGCGCAGAGGGGGATCGTGGCATAGGCATTGCCGAAGCGGACGCCCCGGTTCAGCAGGCGGTCCAGGTTCGGGGTCTGGATGCGCAGCCCGAAAGTGTCGCGCCAGGTAAAGACGTCGATCATGTCATCGACCCAGATGACACAGATGTTGTCGTCCCGGATGCTGTCGGCGTTGAACGCCATTACGGCCCGCCTTCGGTCAGCTTCAGCCGTGCCGGCAGCGCCCAGCGGCGCACCGCACCCTCGCCGAAGTCGCCGCGCAACGCGCCCCGGTTGGCCGGATAGGGCCCCTGACCCGGCCCCGCGCCGTGGGCATAGGTGACGTGGACCTCGCCCTCGGGCCGCCTGGAACAGCGCAGGATCAGCGCCTTGGTGTCGTGTCTTCCGAACTCGATCCCGGTGATCGTCGCCCCGTTGCTGACGCCTTCCAGCGCAAAGCCCGCTGTCTTGCCCGCGCCGAAAGGGTCGCCCGCGTCGATCATCAGCGCGTCCTGCGCCTCGCAGATCACGCGGATGTCGTCGCCCGCCCGTTCCGCCAGCTGGATCACCGGGCAATGCCAGCGCCCGCCGCCGTGGACCGCAAGCAGCGCCTCGGTCAGCAAGAGCGCCTTCTCGGCCCGGCCCGTATCGGTCAGCCGCCCCGCATCGTCGATCTGGAAGGCATAGGAGGGCGCCGCAAAGACCAGCCGGTGGTCGGCGTGGTTCCACGACAGCTCCCACTGTCCCTCCAGCCCCGGTCCGCGGGTCACGTCCTGCGTGCCGCAGTCGAACGAGGTCAGGAAGATCGGCCGCGCCAGGCCGTGTTTTGCCATGTCGCGGGTGATCCGCTCCATCAGCCCGATCATCCCGTCGCGGTAGGCCACGGGGTCGCCGGTCAGGTCTTCCAGTGTGTAGTCCAGCACCACGGCCAGCACTTGCGCGCGCGTGCCCAGCCGCGCGGCGGCGGCCTGAAGGTTGGCGCAGGCCCGGTCCAGGTTCGTCACTGCGGTCCCCGCCCCCAGCTCATGCGCCGAGGCGGCCATGTCGGTCTCGGCCCGGACCATCACCAGCGGCAGCGACTGGTGCGATGCGCGCCTGCGCGCCAGAAGCTCGTCGGCGATCAGGGCCTCGACCGTCAGCTCGCGCAGGGGTTCCAGGGCGTCGGTCTCGACCGCCTCGCCCTCGCCGCCCATGCCCACGGCGCCGATGTCGTCGGCCGGGGCCAGCACATGCCAGCGGAACCGCGCCGGTCCGGGCGAGCCAAGGCCCGCCCGCGCCCCGCCGATCCCCAGCACCGCCAGCAGCGGGCCGCGCGTCTCGGCGATGACCGCCCCGCCGGACAGGTGCCGGCGATAGCCGCGTGGGCCATCGGCACCCGGCATGTTGGCCTGGAAGACCACCCAGTCCCCCTCGCGCCGCGGGGCCCAGAGGTCGATCTCCTCGGGCAAGGCAGGCAGCGGCTGCGCCTCGGGGGCCGTGGTCTGCGGCTTCGGCGGCAGCCGGTCGGCGATGTCGGCGATCACTCGGTCAGACAGGCGCAGGACCAGCCCGGTCGCGTCACGGATCACGTCTCCGTTTTCGGCCCGGATGATCACGCCTTGGGTCGGGATGTCGTCAGCCATCAGAACAGCACCTTGAAACGTTCGGGCAGCCGGTAGACCCCCTTGGGCCGCGCGCCGCCGGGGGCGAAGTAGACCACCTTCTTCTCGCGCCAGCCGTCGATCATCTCTTGGCGGAACTCGGGGAAATCCACGGTCTCGGCCCGGGGCTTCTCGCGGGACAGGGCCTTGTAGGTGTCCCAGGCGGTGTCCCAGCCGGTCTTTTCCCGCTCCACCTCCTCCAGCGCGCCGCTCTGGATCACCCGTTGCGCGCGGCGGGTCGCAAGGCGCGCCTCGGTCATGTCATGGTCGATGAAGCGCAGGTGGAACAGATAGAGATGCGGGTCCAGATGCAGCTTCGGGTGGTTGGCGAAATGCCCGCCGGGGGCAAGGTCGATCTTGTCGCAGGTGATGCAGGGCTTGGCGTAGTTCGCGTTCAGCCGGAAGATCCGCCGCACATCCAGGATGTTGCGACCCTCGGCGATCGGCTCGGGCTCCAGGCCCGGGTTGTGCACCATCTCGATCGCGAAGGGGGTGATGACCCGCGGCCCGCCTTTCTGCGCCGAATATTGCTCCAGGTAATCCGGCAGGCTGTCCGACACGGCGGGATCGACGCAGACGATCTCGTCCACATCACCGACCAGCACCCAGTTGTAGAAGTTGGTGAAGCCCGTGGTCAGCCGCGACAGCATCTGCCAGCGGCGCTGGTTGAAGCAGTTCCGGGTTTCGTCGAAGGGCAGGGTGATGACGTTGCACCCCCTGGCGATGCGCCTGTGCTCGGGATCGCCGCCGTGGGACAGGACAAGGCAGTTCTCGCGGCCCAGCTGGCGACCGTAATACGCGACCCAGCGGGACAGGAAGAAGTGATCCCCGCCCACCATTGTCATCGCCATCATCCGGCCGCGTGTCTGGTCCATGCACTCGTTCCCGACTGTTGCCAATCGCTTAGCACGAGCTGGCGCCCAAGGCCTAGCCCGCCGCTGCCGCCTTCAGCGCATTCGCCGCCGCCCGCCGCGCCCGGCGGATAAAGGTCTTGTCCTCGTCCGGCAGGTCGGCCGCAAGCCGCAGCATCCCCTCGGCGGCCAGCAGCACCAGCCCATGCCGCCCCCGGTTCGCCGCCGCCGCCAGCAGCGCCCGCTGCCACTTGGGTACGGCCCGCCGCGCGCGGTAGGCGGCCCAGAACTCGGGCCGATCTCGTCACCCTTGACCAGCTGGTCGATCAGCAGCGGGAAGGTCCCCGATTTCAGCACCACGCGGATCGCTTCATGCGTGGTGAAGGGCGCGCGCAGCAGTTGCACATTCGGCCCCGCCAGCCGGGCAGCATGGGCGCGGTCCTCGGGAACGAAGGGGTCATACAGAACCACGGCCCGCCGGATGTAGGGCATGGCGGCTGCGGCATCCAGGAACGGCATCCGCTCCCAGTTCGACTTGCGCACCGCAAAGGGAAACCGCTGCTCGAAGGGCGCGATGGCCCTGTTCATCGTCGACTGCGGGCTGAAGGCCAGCACCCGCGCTTCGGGGATCAGGGGCGCAAAGTTCAGTGCCGCGAAACCGCCCATCGAGGCGCCCGTCAGCACCACGCGCCGGAACCGCCGGAAGAAGCCCCGCTCTTCCAGCCCGCGCAGCAGCAGGGGCGCAGAGGGCTGGCGGAACCAGTCCTTCGCATGGCTTTGCACCCCCAGGACCGAATGGCCCAGCGGCTCCAGCCGCGTCCAGGCCCAGGGGGCGCGGGGCCAGCCTTCGTCGATGGTGGCAAGGTTGTCGAAGGACACGACCAAGGCATCGCCGGCGCCCTCGAACCACAGGTCGGCATGGTCGCCCCGGACCAGGAAGCGCCCCGCCCTGGCTGCCGCGTCCAGCCCCATCTCGGGCGGCACGGCAAGTTCGGGGGCGGGCGCGTCCACCTAGTAGTCCCAGCGGTGATGCCGCCGCAGCGCCGCCAGCGCCGCCTGGTCCTCGGCATCGGTCGAGCCAGGCAGCGACCGATCCGGCCAGAACAGCACCTCGTGCAGGCGCGACTGGCCCAGCGTCTTGGCCAGACCGGCCCGGTTCGACCGGCAGCCGATGAAGAAATCCGCCTGATGCGCCAGACCCGGCACCTTGGCCGCCGCCTCTGCCGTCTGTCCGCCCATCTCCAGCCGCAGAGTGCGCCCGTCAAAGCCCAGGATCACCAGTTTCGCCCCCGCGCCCCCGGTCAGCGGCAGCGCGACTTCGACCGACGCGGCCTTGTCCTTCGCCAGCACCCGTCCCTCGGCCTCGGCCAGGAAGATCAGGTTGTTGGTCTGCCCGGTGAAGATCGTGGCCAGCGTCCGCGCTTCCCCCTGCGAGCGATAGATCACCGCCACGGTGAAGCCTTCCACCTCGGGCGCAAAGCCCGGCAGGGTAAAGCCGCAGTTCACCCCCTCCTGGCAGGTCAGAGCGCCCGGCGGCCCGGCCTCGTAGCCGCTGTTGCCGGTGTTCGGCGTGGCCGCCCCGGCCTGGACCGACAACACCGAATCGCGCCAGCCGGTGATCTTGCCGTCGGTCCGGACCAGATCGGCCTCGCGCGCGATGAAACGCGCGCCGCCGGTGGCCAGGACCGCTTTGGCCAGCAGGGCATCCTGGCCCCCGACCAGGGTCCCCGGCGGCAGTTTCGCGGCAATCTTCAGCATCGGCCCTCCGAAAGCGCCATTGTGCCGGTCGCCGCCGGCTGCCGCAAGCCTTGCGCCCCCGCCCCGATCATCGCCAGCGCCCGCCCGAGGATCAGCGCGCCATAGGCCGCGTTGCGGTGTTCGTAATCGGCCTTCGCCAGATGGTCCGCCACGGCATAGGCCGGATCGGTGAACATCCCGTCCACCACCGTCGCATCGGGTTGCGGGATCAGGTCGATCCCATCCTCGGCCGCGGCGGCGGCAAGAACCGTCCAGAACCACGGCAGCTTTTCGGCCATCAGCCGGGCCATCACCGGGCTGACCGAGTCGGCAAAACGCTGAGGGTTCGCGGTGTAATGCGCGACCGGGGCCAGCAGCACCCGCGCGGTGCGGGTCGAGGCCAGCCCCGCGGCCAGCTGATAGCCCAGATAGCCCCGCAACCCGTCGGCCAGGAACCGCCGTTGCAGGCCCTCGCTGACGAAGGGCCCCTCGGCCAGGGCGGTCAGCAGGCGGAAGAACACCCGCCAGGGATAGATCCGCGCGCCCATGACCAGGATCGCGTCGAACTCTGCCGCCGGCAGGACAGTCCGCCCCTTCGCGTTGAAGCGGGCGAAGCGGCGGGCCACGGCCGCATCCGGCGGATGGATCGCTCCGTCGCGGAATTCGAGATAGCGGAAGCGGCCCCCGACATTGCCCCAGTATTCCAGCTCTACCGCCGCTGCGTCGACCAGCCCCTGCGCCTCGGCCTGGCGGATGCAGGCGTAGTGGCTGTCGCCAAAGACGCACAGGCGCGGCAGGTCAGCCATGACGCCGGTCCGGAGCGAAGGCCGCCAGCAATTCTTCCTCGCAGCGCAGCTCTTCGGCCTCGGTCAACTCCGGTTCCGGGGAGTCTTCGGGCGCAGCGGGGGGCCCAGAGTCGGGCCCAGAGTCGGGTGCAGAGGCGGGCGCGGGGGCAGGGGCGGCCACCGCCTCGCCGCCGAAGGCCGCCGCCTGGTCACGGAAGAACTGGGTCATCACATGCTCCACGCCGTCCGGCAGGACCGACCGCAGGTTCGGCGCGAAGAAGCGGCCCCTGTAGGCGGGATGAGTGATGATCTCGTAGGACGGAAAGTAGTCCACCCGCGTCTGCGCCGCGACCAGCTCGGACGCCACGGCGCGCAGCAGCGACTTGGAATGGCTGGTGGCGGTCAACACATGGTTTCCCGACGCCGTCGCGGTCAAGGGCACCGGCGACACCGTAAGCAGCACCTTCAGCCCGCGGTTCGCCCGGAACATCAGCCGCAGCGCCGCCGTCATGTCGTCCATCAGAGCGCCGAAGCCGTGGTTGACAAAGCCGTGCCGGCCCGCGTCGAACTGCCCGGCAACCGTGCCCGGACAGACCGCATATTCCACGCCTGTCGCCCGGTCCTGCCAGGCCTCGGTCAGGCCCAGGGTGAAGACGAAGACCTGTGCCCCGCGCACCGCCGCCGCGATGGCCGCCAGTGTCTCGGCGCGTGCGGTCAGCAGCTCGTCGATCGAGACGAAGCCCCCCGGCTCTACCCCTGGGCGGAACGGATCGTAGAACCGGCCGTCCCTTTCCCAGACATCTTCCGGCACAGCCGCATCGGTCAGCGCCCAGCTCAGCCACTGCCGCAGCATCCGGGGCGTGTAGATGTTGCCGGTGCGGAAGCTGAAGGTGCCGTAGTGATAGTCCCGGCGCTGGTCTGCGGTCAGGCCCGCCGGTCCCGGCTCGAAATCCAGCCAGCGATAGCGCCGGGCGACCAGCGCCTTCGCGAAATGCTGCGCAAAGCAGGACCCCGCCGTGACGATCCGCGTCCGCCGCCCGACCGGGTGGCGCGGCTTCCACAACCCGGCGATCTCCATCGCGTCGCGGTCGGCGACGGCAGTGCGCCAGAAACTGTCCTGGGGCAGGGTTTCGTAAGGGTGCGGCATGCGCGGGGCGGTCCTTGGCTTTGCTCTGGATAAGGGCGCAGAGGTTTCAAGGACGTCAACCGCTTTCCGCCACCACTCTCCACAGGCCCCGCGCGGCGTGGTAGCCTTGTCCCATCATGCCCAGCCTCTGCCGCGACTGCCTGACCCTGACCGACAGCCCGGCATTGCGCTGCCCGACCTGCCGCTCGCCCCGGATGGTCGCACATGGCGAACTGACGCAGCTCTCCATCGCCCACATGGACTGCGATGCCTTTTACGCATCCGTCGAAAAGCGCGACAACCCCAGCTTGCGCGACCAGCCCGTCATCGTCGGCGGGGGCAGCCGCGGCGTGGTGTCCACCTGCTGCTACATCGCCCGGATCAAGGGGGTGCGGTCCGCCATGCCGATGTTCCAGGCGCTGAAGCTGTGCCCCGAGGCGGTGGTGGTGAAACCCCGCTTTGCCGCCTACACCGAAGCCAGCCGCGCCATCCGCGCGATGATGGAGGAGCTGACCCCCGCCATCGAGCCCCTGTCGCTGGACGAGGCCTTCCTGGACCTCACCGGCACCGCGCGCCTGCACGGTGCTGCGCCCGCGGTTCTGCTGGCCCGGCTGACCGGGCGGATGGAGGCCGAGCTGGGCCTGACCGGATCGGTCGGCCTGAGCCACAACAAGTTCCTGGCCAAGATCGCCTCCGACCTTGACAAGCCCCGCGGCTTTTCGGTGATCGGCCGGGCCGAGACCGAGGCCTTCCTGAAGCCGAAACCCGTCCGCATCATCTGGGGCGTGGGCCAGGCCACCCAGACTGCGCTGGAAGGGGCCGGCATCCGCTCTGTCGCCGACCTTCTGCGCTGGGACCGCGCCGATCTGGGCGCGCGGTTCGGCTCGATGGGAGACCGGCTCTGGCACCTTGCGCGCGGGCTGGACACCCGGCGCGTCAACCGGGACGAAAAGCTGAAGTCGATCTCGAAGGAGACGACCTTCTTCGAGGACACCTCCGATCCCGACCTTCTGGACGGCCATCTCTGGCGGCTGTCCGAACAGGTCGCCGACCGCGCCAAGGCCAAGGGGCTGTCGGGCCGGACCGTGACGCTGAAGCTGAAACGCAAGGATTTCCAGCTGGTCACCCGGCGCCATGCGCTGACCGATCCCACCCAGCTGACCGACCGCATCTACCGTGCCGCAAAGGACCTTTTCGTCCAGGCCCGCACCGCTGGCCCGTTCCGGCTGATCGGCGTCGGCATCTCGGACCTTGCGCCCGAGGATCAGGCCGACCTCTCCGGCGACCTTCTGGATCCCGATGCCCGCCGCCGCGCTGCTGCCGAACGCGCCACCGACGCGATTCGCGCCAGGTTCGGGGCCGAGGCGATCATCAAGGGCCGCGCCCTGCGCTGACCGATGCTGACCGATGCTGACCTATTCGGCCGCGAGCCGGACCTCGCCGGCGCCCGACACAAGTTCGGCCACCACACCGGCAATCAGCGACCGGAACTCGGCGAAGCCAGCCAGCGGTTCGACCCGCACTTCGTCCATGTAGAGCGCCCGGTCGATCTCGACCTGCACGACATGCACGCCCCGCGACGGCCGCCCGTAGGCCTGCGCCACATAGGCCCCGGCAAAGGGCGCGTTCCGGCCGACCCGAAAGCCTGCGCCGGCAAAGGCCGCCTCGATCCGCTCCATCACCTCGCGCCCCGCCGCGGCACCATAGCGGTCGCCCAGCACCACCTCGGGCCGGGGCTGGCCGGGGCGGGTATGCGCCTCGATCGCCTCGTGCGGCATGGAGTGGCAGTCGATCAGCACCGCCTGACCGAAACCCGCCCGCGTTTCCTCGACCAGTGTCCCCAGCGCCTGGTGATAGGGATGCCAGATCCGCTTCAGCCGCGCCTCGGCCTCGGACAAGGGCAGCTTTCCCCGATAGATCGACCGCCCGCCGGCCACCACGCGGGGAATCACCCCCAGACCCGACGAGATGCGCGGGTTGTGCGGCACCCGCATCAGCCCTTCGATCACCGCGGGGTCCAGCTCGTCCGCGGCCCGGTTCAGGTCGATATAGGCCCGCGGCACCCGCGCTGCCAGCAGCGGAGCCCCCATCTCGGGCGCCATTCCGAACAGATCATCGACAAAGGCATCTTCCGAAGACCGGATCGTGTGCCGGTCCAGCGCCGCCTGGGCCAGGAATGCGGCCGGATAGTCCCGCCCCGAATGTGGCGAGGCGAAGATCATCGGCCCGGACCGCCGTTCCGGGCGGGTCAGGACATAGGCCTCGGTCTGTGTCCGCGCCACATGCGCCTCCGTTTCCATGCTTCGATATAGCCCCATAATTCCGAAAGCCAAAACCCCTTGCAGGCCCCGGCGCTTGCCAGTATAGACCCGCCGACCGACGCGGTTCTGCCCGCGTCCTTTTCGTTTCACCGAAGGGGACAAGACGGGGTCGCAAAGGCGAAGTGGGCGGTTAGCTCAGCGGTAGAGCACTACGTTGACATCGTAGTGGCCACTGGTTCGATCCCAGTACCGCCCACCATTCACCGCCTCCCGCAAGGGGGCAAGTCTGTTTTCACTGGCGCAGACGCGCCGCGAACAAGGAGAAGATCGATGAAGGTTGCGAACTCGCTCCGCTCGCTGAAGACGCGTCATCGCGATTGCCAGGTCGTGCGCCGCAAGGGCCGCGTCTATGTGATCAACAAGACGCAGAAGCGCTACAAGGCCCGCCAGGGCTG
>PNNE01000072.1 GCA_013824055.1 Rhodobacter sp.
CAGGCTCGGCGGCGATGAGACCGGGCTGGACCAGGGCGGCAAGTCTGGTGATCTCGGGCCGCGTCAGGGCAGGGGAGGTCGGGATCGGCACAAGGCCGGCCCAGATCGCCCCCAGGTAGAGGATCGGGAAGGCCAGCGTGTTGCCGAGGCGCAGCAGGATGCGGTCGCCCTGGGCAAGGCCCTGGGCGCGAAGGGCGGTGGCGCAGCCCTGGGTCAGACGAAGGAGATCGGGGTAGCCGAGGGTTTCGTCCCGGTCAGGGTGCAGGAGGGTGAGCGCGGGCCTGGTGCGGCTTGCGGCCCGGGCCAGGACGTGGCCTGCAAGGTTGAAGACCTGGGGCACGGTCGGAAACGGGCGGGTGTCGATCTCGGACAGCATGGCGACAGGGGTAGGCAGGCCGCGCGACAGTTGCAAGCGTCGGACGGCTCGACTATCCGGGTGGCATGGCACTGACCGATCCGAAAAGCATGATCCGCGTGGCGCGCGAGGCGGGCGGGGAGGCGCATGTCGAACCGCTGAACCTGGGCGAGCGGGTGCGGGAGTTGCGCCGGTCGCGGGGCTGGACGCTGGAGGAGGCGGCCAACCGGGCGGGGCTGGCGCGGTCCACCCTGTCGAAGATCGAGAACGGGCAGATGAGCCCGACCTATGACGCGCTGAAGAAGCTGGCCGGGGGGCTGTCGATCTCGGTGCCGCAGCTGTTCACGCCGCCGTCGAAACAGCAGGTCATGGGCCGGATGGCCGTGACGAAGTCCGGGGACGGACAGTCGCAGGCCACCGTGACCTACGAGCACGAGTTGCTGGCGGCGCATCTGACCAAGAAGCAGATGCTGCCCTACCGCGCCACGATCCGCGCGCGGGACCTGGAGGAATTCGACGGCTGGGTGCGCCACGACGGCGAGGAATTCCTGTACGTGCTGACCGGGGTGATCCGGCTTTACACCGAATTCTACGAGCCGGTAGAGCTGCGCCGGGGCGACAGCGCCTATTACGACGCGGCGATGGGCCACAACGTGATCAGCCTGTCCGAGGAAGACGCGACCCTGCTGTGGGTCACGTCGCTGGTCTGATCCTGCCGGTCGGCGACAGCGGGACGCGGCCCCATGCCGGGGCCGCGATCCGTCAGAATGCGTCCTGCACCGTGCGCGCACCGGCCGAGACATCCTCGCCCACGCCCGCGATGGTGTTGCAACCTGCCAGTGCCGCCAGGACGGCCAGAAGTGCCAGTTTCTTCATGCTCTTTGCCCTTTTCACTTTGCCTCGTACCACCAGATGTCGGGCAGGAAGCCTGACCAGTCACCGTAAAGCGGTATCCTGTCGGAATACTTCAACTCGGCGGAATGTGCCAAGCGGGAAAGGTCGGAATACCAGATCGGGATCACGAAGCGGCCCGAGGTCAGGACCCGGTCCAGCGCCCTGGTGGCGGCGGTGAACTCCTCGGCATTCGGGGCCCGCAGCAGGGCGGCGATCATCGCCTCGACCGCCGGAGAGCTCACGCCCATCCAGTTGCGGGTGCCGGGTTCGGTGACGCCGTGGGCACCCCAGTACAGCAGCTGCTCGTTGCCCGGCGACAGCGACAGCGACCGGATGTAGTGGGTCATGTCGAAATCGTAGTTGGTGGTCCGGTCCTTGTACTGCGCGTCGTCGACCTTGGTCAGGCGGGCCTCGATGCCAAGCGCCTTCAGCGCCTCGATATAGACCTCGGCGGCAGAGCCCATCTCGTCCTGGCCGGTGACGAGCAGGATCTCGAAGGCGAAGGGCTCGCCCGCGGCGTTCTTCAGGATGCCGTCGTCGCCGACGGTCCAGCCCGCGTCCTCCAGCAGTTTCGCGGCGGCGCGGATGTTCCGGCGGTTGGTCTGGTCGCCATCAGAGACGGGCAGCGCATAGCCTTCGATGGCGCCGGGGGGCAGGTCGGCGGCGAAGGGTTGCAGAAGTTCAAGCTCGCGCCCCTCGGCCGGTTTGCCCGGGTCCATCGCCAGGAACGAGTTGCCGAAATAGGACGGGATCCGGGGCAGGACACCCGCGTTCAGGGTCTTGTTGATGAATTCGAAGTTGAAGGCCAGGATCAGCGCCTCGCGCACGCGCCAGTCGGCGAAGATCGGCTTTCGGGTGTTCATCACGAAACCCTCGATCCCCGAGGGGCGGCCATGCGGGATTTCGGCCTTGATCACCGCGCCGGACTGGACGGCGGGGAAGTCGTAGGAGGACAGCCACTTGGCCACGTTCGCCTCGCGGTAGGCCGAGATCTGGCCCGCCTTGAACGCCTCGAAGATCGCCTGCGGGTTGGCGAAATAGTCATAGCGGATCTGGTCAAAGTTCCACTGGCCGCGGTTGAAGGGCAGGTCCTTGCCCCACCAGTCGGGGTTGCGCCTGTAGGTGACGTGCACGCCAAGTTCGAAGCTGTCCAGGACATAGGGCCCGGAGCCGACGGGAATCTCCATCGTCGCCTCGGCGAAGTCCTTGCCCTCCCACTGCGCCTGCTTCAGGATCGGGCGCAGGCCCAGGATCAGCGGCAGTTCGCGGTCCTCGACGTTGAAGGTGAAGCGGACGGACCGCTCGCCGGTCTTTTCCATCGTGGCGATCTTCTTCCAGGCGGCGGCGAAGCGCGGGTTGCCCTGCGTGCCCAGGGTCTCCATCGACCACATCACGTCCTCGACCGTCACCGGCGAGCCGTCAGAGAATCGGGCCTCGGGTCGCAGGGTGAATTCGACGTAGGTCCGGCCCTCGTCCGTGTCTATCGATTCGGCCAGAAGCCCGTACAGCGAGAAGGCCTCGTCATAGTTCCGGCCCATCAGCGTCTCGACTGTGAGGGTGGAAATGCCGATCGCGGCGCGTCCCTTGGTGACATAGGGGTTGAAGCTGTCGAAGCTGCCCGACTCGCCCCAGCGGAAGGTGCCACCCTTGGGGGCATCGGGGTTCACCTGTGGCAGGGACACAAAATCCGGGGGGAGAGCGGGGTCGCCATACATAGCTATGCCATGCATCGGCTCTGCCTGCGCGGCTGCGGCAAAAAGTGCCAATGCGGTCGTCAGCCCGAACCTGCGCCAACCGACGCTCGTTTCCCGTGCCATCCCGTGATGCTCCCCTGTCCACCGGTTGTGTGGCCGCAGACTAGGACGGAGATTGAATCAATTCAAACTTTTAGCTTGGCCATCGGCGGAGAGCGGACTATAAAGACTGTACTGCTCGATAGGTTTCTTGCCTGTATGAAACCTGCCTCAAAGACTTAACGCCGGCTTCGCGCCGGCGTTTTTTTATGCCTTCCGTCTGGCGTCGGGACCCAAAGCGGTCATATGCTCACTTTGCAGGTGCAGCATACGGAGGACGGCATGACGCTGGTTGGCAAGCGGGCGATCATCACCGGGTCGAATTCGGGCATCGGGCTGGGTGTCGCCGAAGCGTTGGCGGCGGCGGGGGCCGAGGTGATTCTGAACAGCTTCACCGACCGGCCCGAGGATCATGAGCTGGCGGCCGAGCTGGGCGCAAGGCATGGGGTCGCGGCGCGGTACATCCCGGCGGACATGACCAGGGGGGCCGAGTGCCGGGCGCTGGTGGCAACCGCGGGCGGCTGCGACATCCTGGTGAACAACGCGGGCATCCAGTTCGTCAGCCCCATCGAGGAATTCCCGGTCGAAAAGTGGGATGCGATCCTGGCGGTCAACCTGTCGTCCGCCTTCCACACCATTGCAGCCGCCCTGCCGGGGATGCGGGCCAGGGGCTGGGGGCGGATCGTCGACATCGCCAGCGCGCACGGCCTGACCGCCAGCCCCTACAAGAGCGCCTATGTCGCCTCGAAACACGCGGTGGTCGGTCTGACCAGGGCCGTGGCACTGGAGACGGCGGGCCAGGGGATCACCTGCAATGCGGTATGCCCCGGCTATGTGCTGACCCCGCTGGTCGAGGCGCAGATTCCCGAGCAGATGAAGGTGCACGGCATGGACCGCGAGACGGTGATCCGCGAGGTGATGCTGCAACGCCAGCCCAGCCGCCAGTTCGCCACCACCGAACAGGTCGGCGGGACAGTGGTGTTCCTGTGCAGCCCGGCGGCGGACCAGATCACCGGCACGACGATCAGTGTCGACGGCGGATGGACCGCGCTATGAGGCGCGTGAGCCTGGCCCTGCAGGGTGGCGGTGCGCATGGAGCCTTTACCTGGGGTGTGCTTGACCGGCTGCTGGAGGAGGACGACCTGGAGATCGCCGGGATTTCCGGCACTTCGGCGGGGGCGCTGAACGGGGCGGCGCTGAAGGCGGGGTTGATCGCCGGCGGGCGCGGCGCGGCACGCAAACGGCTGGACCGGCTGTGGACCCAGGTGGCCGACATCGGCGATTTCCGGATGGTGCCGTGGATGGCGGCGTTCCTGCCTGCGATGCGGTTCTGGCAGACGGCTGGCGCGGCGCTGTTGCCGTTCTCGCCGCAGGCGGTCGCGGCGCAGTTCTACTCGCCCTACGTCTTTGGAAAGAGCTGGACCAACCCGCTGGAGCCTGTCGTCCGCGATCTGGACTTCAGCCAGGTCTGCTCTGCAAGCGGGCCGCGGCTGTTCGTCAGCGCGACCAATGTGCGGACCGGCAAGATCAAGGTCTTCAGCGCAACGGACATCACGACCGAGGCGATCCTGGCCTCGGCCTGCCTGCCCACGGTGTTCCAGACGGTCGAGATCGCGGGCGAGGCCTATTGGGACGGCGGCTATTCCGGCAACCCGGCGCTCTTTCCGCTGTACGAGCCGGACTTGCCGGACGACATCCTGGTCGTGTCGATCAACCCGATCCGGACCGAGAGCATCCCGGACACTCCGCTGGAAATCCAGAACCGGATCAACGAGATCAGTTTCAATGCCAGCCTGCTGGGCGAGCTTCGGGCCGTGAATTTCGTCCGCCGCCTGATCGCCGAGGGGAAGATGGAGCGGGGGCAGATGAAGGCGGTCAATCTTCACATGATCGCCGACGACGGGCTGATGAACGAGCTTTCGGCGGATTCGAAGCTTTCCCCCACGCCCCTGCTGCTGGACCGGCTGAAGGCGGCGGGCCGGGCGGCGGCCGAACGGTTCCTCCAGGATGCCGGCGCGAAGATCGGGCAAGAGCCTAGCGCGGACCTGAAGGGGCTTCTGGGTTAGATCACCGGCTCTTTCGGCAGCGGGTAGACCAGGCCGCCGGACACGATCAGCTTGGCCGCGTCATCCACGCCCATGTCCATCACGATCAGGTCCCTGGTCGGCACGAACAGAAGCATCCCGCTGGTGAAGGGCGTGAGGCCGACGAAGACCGCGGACATGTCGGGGCCGATGGCGGCCAGACGCTCGGCCAGCTCGCCCTTGGGCCGGGTCGACATGAACCCCAGCGCCCAGGACCCGGCACGGGGGAATTCGACCAGCACGACCTTGTCGAAGCTCTTGTCCTTCTTGTTGAAGAAGGTCTCGGCCACCTGCTTGATGCCGGAATAGACCGAGCGGACCACCGGCATCCGTTCGACCAGGTTCTCGCCCGACCGGATCACGGACCGGCCGATGATGCCCTTGGCCAGCCAGCCGATGATGATCGTGACGATCAGGAATACCAGGACCCCGACGCCGCGGACGGGGAATTCGTATTCCGGCCCGAACCAGCGCCCGATCACGGTGTCGGGCTGCCAGTAGGCGGGGATCAGCGGCAGGATCCAGCCATCGAGCCAGCCGATGAAGGCCCAGACGATGTAGATCGTCAGCCCGGTGGGCAGCACGACGACAAGACCCGTCAGGAAACTTGCGCGCAGGCTGGCCAGAAAGCCGCGACGGTGGTGCGGGTGCGGTTCGGTCACGTGAGATTGTCCCCTTCGACGCCCTTTCTAGGGTGTCCGACCGTCGCAGTGCAATGCCGCCCGCAGCCGGACACGGGAATTTCAGGCCTTTGCGGCAAGCTCGCGGGCGATCGCCGCCCCGAGCCGCGCGTTGTTCAGCACCAGCGCGATGTTCGCGGCCAGCGAGCGGCCCTCCGTCAGTTCGAAGATGCGTTGCAGCAGGAAGGGCGTCACGGCCTTGGCGGCGATGCCCTTCGCCGTGGCCTCGGCCAGTGCGGCCTCGATCTGCGGGGTGATCTCGGCCAGGGTGATCTCGGCGTCCGGGGGGATCGGGTTGGCGACAAGCTGGCCACCGGGCAGACCAAGCCGGGCGCGCATGAGGTGGGCCGCGGCGATGTCGGCCGCGCTGTCCATGCGGAGGGGGGCCTTCAGGCCGGAAGAGCGCGACCAGAAGGCCGGGAAGTCGTCCTGGCCGCAGGCGATGACGGGCACGCCAAGGGTTTCAAGATACTCCAGCGTCTTCGGCAGATCGAGGATCGCCTTGGCCCCGGCGGCGACCACGGTGACCGGCGTCTCGGCCAGCTCGCGCAGGTCGGCCGAGATGTCGAAGCTGGTCTCGGCCCCGCGATGCACGCCGCCGATCCCGCCAGTGGCAAAGACCCTGATGCCGGCAAGATGGGCGCAGATCATCGTCGCGGCGACGGTGGTGGCGCCGGTGCCCCCGGACGCAAGGCAGGCGGCAAGGTCGGCGCGCGAGAGTTTGGCGACGCTCTTCGCCTGGCCCAAGGCGTCCAGCTGTGCGTCGGTCAGGCCGATGTGGATGCGGCGGTCCATGATGGCGATGGTGGCGGGGACGGCCCCTTGGCGGCGGATCTCGGCCTCGACCCGACGGGCTGTTTCCACATTCTGCGGGAATGGCATGCCGTGGGTGATGATCGTGCTTTCCAGCGCGACAATCGCCGCGCCATTCGCGCGGGCCTCGGTCACTTCGGGCGACAGGGTCAGGGGCAGGTCAATCATGAAGCGTCCGATCTATCGCTGGGCCACAGATATAACCGTGGAACTGCGCGACAAGGCCAGCGCTGACGAGGTGGTGCAGGAAGCATGGCGGCGAAACTCATGCGCCGATGTCCCCGGAGACATAGGTCGCGGCGGCGCGCAGGGCCTCGTCCAGCGCCTCTTGCCGGGGGGCGCCGCGACGTTCGGCGACCAGATGGGCGGCCATGAAGGTGTCGCCCGCCCCCGTGACGCGGGTGACCAGAACCTGGGGCGGCTGGCCCGTGATCACGCCTTCGCCGCGGCGACCCTCGGCCGCAAGGTCGCCACCGTTGGTGACCAGAACCCGGCCCGCGCCCCTGGCCAGCAGCGCCTGCGCGGCCTCTGGCGCGGTGGCGGCCTCGCCGCGGGCCAGGATGTTCGCCTCTTCCAGGTTCACGTAAAGCGTGGCCGAAGGCTGGGTCAGCAGCGGCAAGAGCCGACCCGCCTTGCCGGGAGAGGCAGGTGCCACGCGAAGGTCGGCTGCGGCAAAAAGCGGTGAGGCGGCGATCTCGGCCAGCAGGGATTCGGTCAGGTTCCCGTCCAGCGCGATCGGGCCGGCCCAGGGCGCAGCCGCGGTCCCAAGCCGGCCATCGGCCAGGGGGCGCAGGATCTTGTCGCCCGCCGCCTCCAGCGAATGGGCGTCGGCGATGGCGGCGATCAGGCCGTTCGCACCCTCGATGGCCATGTAGCGGTCGGTGGGCAGGTCATCCGAGCGGTAGATCGTGCCCGTCCCCAGCCCAAGCCGGTCACAGGCGGCGACCAGCTCGTCGCCTTCCGCATCCCGGCCAATGGCGCTGAGAAGCGCCGGGGCCATCCCGAATCGCCGCAGGGTCATCGCGATGTTCATCGCGACGCCGCCGGGCAGGCGCGTGATCCGGCCCGGCACGTCCGAGCCAAGCCGCATCGAGGTGGGCGAGCGGCCGATGATGTCCCACAGGACCGAGCCGATGCAGAGGATGTCAGGCGTCATGCGCGCTACATCGCCCGACCGGCCCCGGCTCTGCAAGCCGATTGCGTGGAATTGTCGTCGCAGTCCGGCACATTCCCTGCCCTCGCGGCCCGAAGCCGAAATGCCCAGGGCTTTCGGCTTGCCTTCGCGGATGGGGCAGAGTAAGGACGCGCCACTTCACAGGTGTCACCGGGGCCGATGCGGGGAGAAATCCCGTGCGGTCCACCGGTTGTCCCGGACTTGATCCGGGATGAAGACGGCGGCACCGAGGATCAAACCGGAAAAGGATACAGCATGGCTCTTCCCGAGTTCACCATGCGTCAGCTCTTGGAAGCTGGCGTTCACTACGGCCACCAGACCGCGCGCTGGAACCCCAAGATGGGCGAGTACATCTACGGCGACCGCAACGGCATCCACATTCTCGACCTCACCCAGACTGTCCCGCTGCTGGACCAGGCGCTGAAGGTCGTGCGCGACACGGTCGCCAAGGGCGGCCGCATCCTGTTCGTCGGCACCAAGCGCCAGGCCCAGAAGCCGATCGCCGAAGCCGCCGAAAAATGCGCGCAATACTACATGAACCACCGCTGGCTCGGCGGCACGCTGACCAACTGGAAGACCGTTTCCCAGTCGATCCAGCGTCTGAAGCAGCTGGACGAGGTTCTGGGCGCGGGCGGCGAAGGCCTGACCAAGAAGGAACGCCTTGGCATGGAGCGTGACCAGGCCAAGCTGCAAGCCTCGCTGGGCGGCATCCGTGAAATGGGCGGCACCCCGGACCTGATCTTCATCATCGACGTTGGCAAGGAAGACCTCGCCATCCTGGAAGCGCAGAAGCTGGGCATCCCGGTCGTCGGCGTGGTCGACACCAACTGCTCGCCCAAGGGCGTGACCCACATCATCCCGGGCAACGACGACGCGGCCCGCGCAATCCAGCTTTACTGCGACCTGATCAGCCGCGCTGCCCTTGAAGGCATGTCGGCCCAGATGGGTGCTGCGGGCGTCGACCTGGGCGCACTGGAAGCGGCTCCGGAAGAAGCAGCTGTCGCCGAAGCCGCCGCCGAAGTCTCCGCCGAAGCCTGATCGGGCCTTTGCGTCACAACACTGTCACCCGGCGGGCCTAAGCCCCGCCGGGACCAGCATTTCCAAGGAGTGGAAAACATGACGATCACCGCCCAGATGGTGAAGGAACTGCGCGAATCCACCGGCGCAGGCATGATGGATGCCAAGAAAGCCCTGACCGAGGTCAACGGCGACATGGAAGCCGCGGTCGACTGGCTGCGCACCAAGGGCCTGGCCAAGGCCGCCAAGAAGGCCGACCGCGTCGCGGCCGAGGGTCTGATCGGCGTGGCTGTCAGCGATGGCCGTGGCGTCGCGGTCGAGATCAACTCGGAAACCGACTTCGTCGCCAAGAACGCCGACTTCCAGGCGCTGGTCCGTGAAGTCGCCAACGTCGCGCTGACCACCGGCGACGAGATCGAGGTCGTGAAAGCGGCGCAACTGAACGGAAAGACCGTGGAAACCGTCCTGCAGGAAGCCATTTCCCGCATCGGCGAGAACATGACCTTCCGTCGCATGCACGTGCTGGAGGGCGACACCGTCGTCTCTTACGTCCACAACGCGGCGACCGCGGGCATGGGCAAGATCGGTGTCCTGGTGGCGCTGAAGGGCGACAAGGCCAGGGCCGAAGAGATCGGCAAGCAGTTCGCGATGCACATCGCCGCGACGAACCCGCTGTCGCTGTCCGAAGCCACCCTTGACCCCTCGGTGGTCGAGCGTGAGCTTGCCGTGCAGACCGCCAAGGCTCTGGAAGAGAACGCTTCCTCGGCCAAGCCCAAGCCGGAAGCCGTGATCCACAACAACATCATTCCGGGCCGGATGAAGAAGTTCCTCGCCGAGAACACGCTTCTGGGCCAGGCCTTCGTGATCAACCCCGACCTGACCGTGGAAGCCGCGGCCAGGGAAGCGGGCGTCGAGATCACCGGTTATGCCCGCGTGGCGGTCGGCGAAGGCATCGAGAAGAAGACCGAAGACTTTGCCGCCGAAGTGGCCAAGGCGCTGCAGGGCTGAAGTCCCGGCAATCGGGCAGGGGGGCCGGTGCCGTGCGCGCCGGCCCTTTTGCATTTGCCGGACGCAGACATGCAAACGGCGCGGCTCCGGGGAGAACCGCGCCGCACGTCACGCTCTGCCCCCTGGGGATGGGGCATGGCAGAGCAGGACATCAAGTCGGCCGACGGAATGCGCGGCCAGGGGATCAGAGGAACGACGCGTGACCGTCCGGTTCCCCCTGGGACACATTGGCCCTGGGTCACATTGGCCCTGGGTCACATTGGCCCTGGGTCACATTGGCCTTGAATCACATTGGCCTTGTGCCACGTGCCCCCCGTGGCAACGAGTGCGGAATACCCTACCTCGCGGCGTGCGCGACCTCGGGCTGGCGCTGGAAGATCATGTTCAGCAGCGCACCCTTGGCCACCGCCTGGGCCGTGGTCTCGACCGACAGCGCCTCACGCGCAAGCCGCAGATGCTTTTCGACCATCGCCGGGCTGACACCCATCAAAAGCGCCACGTCCTGCGTGGTCTTGCCGTCCGCGACCCATTCCAGCGCCTCGCGCTGGCGCGGGGAAAGTGCGCGGTGGCGCGACAGTTGCGGCAGATGCACGATGGTCAGGTGCATCATGTTGGCGACAGCAAGGATCTCTTCCTTGCGGGCCGCGAAGATCACGTCGACCTGGGCCGGGGTCACGCCGGGATCGGCGATCAGGCCCAAGGCACCCTTCGAGCGTGAGGACAGCTCGGGGAAGCTGACCGACATGCCCGCCACGATCCCCTGCGCCGCGTTCTGGCGCACGGCTTCTGCCTCTTCGGCAGACAGGCGCCCGGCCTCGAAGGCCTGCTGCACCCAGCTCCAGGTGCAGGCACCCGAATTGGTCTCGGCCCAGCGGAACACCGGGGTCTTGGCGTAAAAGCCACCCTGGAAGTAGCGCCTGACATAGTCGGCGTCGCAGGTCGTCAGGAACAGCGCGTCCTCGGGGTCGCCGATGGTCTTCAGGTGCTTGAAGCGGGTGAAGCCGTAATTCGCGCGCCGGAAGCCCAGGCTCGCGAAGTGGCCGGTGCCGTACTCCCAAGCCTCGTCGATCGAAGAAGCGGCGGCGATGCGGTTCAGCACTGCGAGAATGGTGTCACTCATCTTTGTCTTCCCTGTTGCCCCGAACTGCCGCGTCAAAGACCTGATCCGACGGCAATCTGGACTTCGACGGCAGATAAATCCGGTTTCCCTGGCATGTCCACGACTTCGACAGGGAAATGACCCGCAAGGCTCACAGATGACGCAAGTTGTTACCGATTGGGGACAATTCCCGCTAGAGACGAGCCGCGCAATGGGCAATCAGCCGGGGCAGGGCGGCGTGATCGTCGAAGATCAGTCTTGCGCCCAGCGAGTCTGCCGCGGCCTTGCGGTAGCCGCCGGTGAACAGCGCAAGCGGAACGCCGGCACGCTGCGCGGTCTCGGCATCCACTTCGCTGTCACCGACAAACAGCGCCTTGCCCGGACCAAGTGCCGCCAGAGCCGCCCGCAGCGGGGCCGGATCGGGCTTGCGCCGGGGCAGGGTGTCCCCGCCGATGATGACCGGGAAGACCTGCGCCAGATCGAAGTGGCTCAGGACCGCGCGGGTCGGACCCTCGGGCTTGTTGGTGCAGATCGCCAGCCGGTGTCCGGCATCGCACAGCGCCGAAAGCGTTGTCGTGACGAACGGGTATAATCTTGTCAGATCAAAGGCTTCTTCGTAGATGTTGATGAAGCTCTGCACCAGTTCGGCCTGAAGCTTCGGCTTCGCTTCGATGCCCTGATGCGCCAGCAGCCGACCGACCAGAACCTCGACGCCGTTTCCGATGAAGCCGCGAACGGTCACTTCGGAAAAGGGCGGCAAGCCCTTGTTTGCGAAAACGATATTCGCCGCAGCATGGATCTGGGGCGCGCTGTCGATCAGCGTGCCGTCCAGGTCGAAGACCAGGTTCAGCCCGTCAGCCAACCGCTGCCTCGGCCGCGGCCCGGATCGCCTGGATATTCGCGCCGTAAGGTCCCGGATTGGCGACCGAACCACCCTTGAACACCGCCGAGCCTGCCACCAGCACATCGGCACCGGCGGCGCTGACCAGAGGGGCCGTGGCGGTCGTGATCCCGCCGTCGATCTCGATATGGATCGGACGATCCCCGATCATCTGCCGCAGGCGCGCAATCTTTGCCACTTGGCTTGCGATGAAGCTCTGACCGCCGAAACCGGGGTTCACGGTCATCACACAGACGAGGTCGACCATGTCCAGAAGCTCGGCCACTGCTTCGACCGCGGTGCCGGGATTCAGCGCAACGCCAGCCTTTTTTCCAAATCCGCGAATGGCTTGCAAGGTGCGGTGAATGTGCGGCCCGGCCTCGACATGAGCGGTGATCACGTCGGCGCCGGCCTTGGCATAGGCGTCCAGACAGACGTCCACCGGCGAGATCATCAGGTGGACATCCATCACGCCCTTGATATGCGGCCGGATCGCCGCGCACATCGCCGGGCCGAAGGTCAGGTTCGGGACGAAATGGCCGTCCATCACATCGACATGGACCCAATCCGCGCCTTGCGCCTCGATCGCGCGACATTCGGCGCCGAAGTTGGCGAAGTCCGCTGCCAGGATGGAAGGAGCGATCTTGATGGAACGGTCGAACATGGGGCAGGCTCCAGCTGATGGCGCCTCATATCCCGGCGTATCGCGCCTTTCCAGCATGCATTACATTACATAATACAGATTACACGATATTCCGATGCCGGGCCCGATGCCGGGATCAACACTCTCCCCCGAATGAAAACGGCCCGGTCAGACGACCGGGCCGCAAGGCAGATCCAACTGACCTCAGCCGACCAGTTCAAGGCCCGAGAAGAAGAAGGCGATCTCGCGCGCGGCGGAAGCCTCGCTGTCCGAGCCGTGGACCGAATTCTCGCCCTTGGACAGCGCGAATTCCTTGCGGATCGTGCCGTCGGCGGCGGCGGCGGGATCGGTCGCGCCCATCACTTCGCGGTTCCTGGCGATCGCGCCTTCGCCTTCCAGGACCTGCACCACGACCGGCTCGGAGGCCATGAACGCGCAAAGCTCGCCGTAGAAGCCGCGCTCCTTGTGCTCGGCGTAGAAGGCACCGGCCTGGGCGGGCGTCAGGTGGATGCGCTTCGAGGCGACGACGCGCAGGCCCGCATCCTCGAACTTGGCAACGATCTTGCCGGTCAGGTTGCGCTTGGTCGCATCGGGCTTGATGATCGACAGGGTACGTTCAACGGCCATGTGGCTCTCCATCGGGTTTGGGGCCAGCTTGGCCCTGTTCGGATGGCCGGGCTGCTACCACGGGCGACGGGCTTTGAAAAGGTGCAGCGGCATTGACCTTCCCGCCGGCTTCGGGCACTTGGCCCCCATGCTGAAGATCGAGGACATCACCTACAACGTCGAGGGCCGCCCCCTGTTCGAGGGCGCATCGGCCACCATTCCCACCGGCCACAAGGTCGGCCTTGTGGGCCGCAACGGCGCGGGCAAGACCACGCTTTTCCGGCTGATCCGGGGCGAGCTGGCGCTGGAGGGCGGCACGATCACCCTGCCCCAGCGCGCCCGCATCGGCGGCGTGGCCCAGGAAGTGCCGTCCTCCGAGACGTCGCTGATCGAAACCGTGCTGGCGGCGGATACCGAACGCGCAAGTCTCATGGCCGAGGCCGAGACGGCGCAGGACCCGCACCGGATCGCCGAGATCCAGGCGCGTCTGGCCGACATCGACGCCTGGTCGGCCGAGGGGCGGGCAGCCAGCATCCTGAAGGGCCTGGGCTTCGATGCCGACCAGCAGCTGATGCCCTGCTCGGCGTTTTCCGGCGGCTGGCGGATGCGGGTGGCCCTGGCCGGGGTGCTTTTCGCGCAGCCCGATTACCTCTTGCTGGACGAACCGACCAACTACCTTGACCTGGAAGGCGCCCTCTGGCTGGAAAGCTACCTGCAGAAATACCCCCATACGGTGCTGATCATCAGCCACGACCGCGGGCTTCTGAACCGGGCCGTGCAGGGCATCCTGCATCTCGACAACCGCAAGCTGACCTA
>PNNE01000013.1 GCA_013824055.1 Rhodobacter sp.
CAGCGCCCCCGACTGTCAGGCCCTGGATCAGCAGCGTCGGCTGGCCCACGCCCACGGGAACCCACTGGCCCGCCTTGCCGCAGTTGCCGATGCCGGGGTCGAGCTTCAGGTCGTTGCCGATGGCGCGGATGCCTTTCAGCGCGGTGGCGCCGTCGCCGATCAGGGTGGCCCCCTTCACCGCCGCGCCCACGACGCCGTTCTTCACCCGGTAGGCCTCGGTGCAGCTGAAGACGAACTTGCCCGAGGTGATGTCGACCTGCCCGCCGCCAAAGCCCACCGCGTAGATCCCGTCCCTGAGGCTGGCGACGATCCCGGCGGGGTCGTCGGGGCCCGACAGCATGTAGGTGTTGGTCATCCGCGGCATCGGGATATGGGCAAAGCTTTCCCGCCGCCCGTTGCCGGTGGGCGCGACGCCCATCAGCCGGGCATTCTGGCGGTCCTGCATGTAGCCGACCAGCACCCCGTCCTCGATCAGCACGTTCCTGGCGGAAGGCGTGCCCTCGTCGTCGATGGAGATAGAGCCGCGGCGGTCGGGGATTGTGCCGTCATCAAGGACAGTCACGCCTTTGGACGCAATCTGTTTCCCCAGAAGCCCAGCGAAGGCCGAGGTTTCCTTGCGGTTGAAGTCGCCCTCCAGCCCGTGGCCGATGGCCTCGTGCAAAAGGATGCCCGGCCAGCCGGGGCCGAGGACCACGTCCATCACGCCGGCCGGGGCCTCGACGGCGCCAAGGTTGACCTGGGCGATGCGCAGCGCCTCGGCGATCATCGGCTTCCAGGTCTCGGGCGACATGAGCTGCGCCAGCCCGTGGCGGCCGCCCTGGCCCATGCCGCCCTGTTCGCGGCGGCCGCCTTCCTCGATCATCACGCTGACGTTGATCCGGGCCATCGGGCGGATGTCGGCGATCCTGGTGCCCTCGGGGCGGAGGATCTCGACCTCTTGCAGACTGGCCGATAGGGTGGCCGAGACCTGGACGACGCGGGGGTCGAGCGCGCGGGCATGGGCGTCGATCTCGCGCAGAAGGTCGATCTTCACCGGAAAGGCGGCGTCGGCCATCGGGTCGTCGGGCCGGTAGAGGCGGGTGTTGGTGCCGCGCGGACCTGCCGCAAGCCTGCCGCCACCCGCGCCGACCGCAAGGCGGGCGGTCTCGGCCGCGCGGCGCAGCGCGGTTTCGGTGATCTCGGTCGAATGGGCGTAGCCGGCAACCTCGCCCCGCACGGCGCGCAGGCCGAAGCCCTGAGAGGCGTCATAGGTCGCCTGGCGGATGCGGCCATCGTCAAGGACGATGGATTCGGCCCGGCGGCGTTCCAGGAAAAGCTCGCCATCGTCGGCCCCCTCGGTCGCGGCGCGCAGGGTCGCAAGGGCGGCACCCTCGTCCAGATGGGTCTCGAACGGGCGGAAGGGGGCGTCGGTCATGGGGCGGGGCTTTCTGGAATGGCAGGCAGCACAGATGGGCCGCTGCGGGGGCAGGGTCAAGGTGTCACGACCCGGTCGATGAAATCGACCCCCGCAGCCCAGGTGGCGGGCGAGAACAGCGCCTCGTGCCCGACGGGGCCGAGAAAGGAAGGTCTTGGGGGCCTCGGCCGCGTCAAAGAGGCGGCGGCCAAAGCCCGGCGGGATCACCCGGTCAGCCTCGCCATGCAGGATCAGGATCGGGGCGCCGACAGCGGCGATGTGGTCGCGGGAGCGGAACTGGTCCTTCATCAACAGGCCCACGGGAAGCCAGGGATAGACCGCGCGGGCGATGTCGACTGCGGCGGAATAGGGGGCCTCCAGCACCAGGGCGGCAACGGGATGGGCAGCGGCAAGCTGCACGGCGATCCCGGTCCCTAGGGATTCTCCGACCAGGACGATCCGGTCGGGCGCAATGCCCTGGGCGCGCAGGTGGTCATAGGCGGTCCTGGCATCAAGCAGGAGACCGGCTTCGGAGGGCGACCCGGTGGAGCCGCCATAGCCGCGCCAGGACAGGAACGCCACGCCAAGCCCGCGGCTGCGGTAGAAGGCGAAGCGGTCGGCGCGGTCGGCGATCTCGCCGCCGTTGCCGTGCAGGAAGAGCACCGTGGGCCGGTCCCCGCGGGCCGGGCTGGTCCACAGGACAAGGGTTTCGCCGTCCGGGGTGACAAGCTCGATCCGCTCGACGCCCGCCAGCCCCACGGCCTGGGGCGCGGGGTCGTTGCGGGTCGGGAAATACTGCAGGTCCCGCTGCCACAGGTACATGCCCGACAACAGGGTTGCGTAAAGGACACCAAAGGCGACAAGGGCGCGGATGAGGATGGCCAGGGAAGTGCCTCCAGAGGTCCAAGGAGCGATCTGTCGCAACGGTTTTGCTTGTCGCGGCCAAGCTAATATGGTTTGAGGGCCATGGGAAACAGCGGGATTCCGAGCCTTCGTCGGGTCTCTTGAAAGCGGCGCCAAGCCGCGACGTGAACGGGAACAAAACCATGCGTCTTTCGACAGTGATCGGCGGGATCGCCGCAGCAGGGCTGACCACGCTGGTGGCCGGCCAGGCCCTTGCGCAGCAAGCCTTGGAAATCATTGGGCAACCCGTCCCGCACGGGATGGGTTTCCAGCCGTCGGCAACCGAGCTGAAGCATGACATCGTCTGGCTGGACACGATGATAAACTGGATCATCGGCGCCATCGTGATCTTCGTGACCGGGCTGCTGATCTACACGATCGTCCGCTTCAACCGCCGTGCCAACCCGACGCCGGCCCGCTTCACCCACAACACCCCGCTGGAAGTGGCATGGACGATCGTCCCGATCGTGATCCTGGTCTTCATCGGGGCGTTCTCGCTGCCGGTCCTGTTCAAGCAGATGGAAATTCCGGTTGGCGAGGTCACGATCAAGGCGACCGGCAACCAGTGGTACTGGTCCTATGAATATGTCGACGAGGGCATTTCGTTCGACAGCTACATGATCGGCTCGCCGGCCACGGGTGGCGCCAACATGCTGACCCCCGAGGTCGAGGCGCAGCTGGAGGCCGCGGGCTACGGCAGAGAGCAGTTCCTGCTGGCCACCGACACCGCCGTCGTCGTTCCGGTGGGCAGGTCGTCGTGGTGCAGGTCACCGCGTCGGACGTGATCCATTCCTGGAAGATCCCGGCCTTTGGCGTGATGCAGGATGGGGTCCCCGGCCGCACCGCCGCGCTGTGGTTCCGGGCGGATCAGGAAGGCGTCTACTTCGGCCAGTGCTCGGAGATCTGCGGTCAGATGCATGCCTACATGCCGATCACCGTGAAGGTCGTGTCGGAAGCGGCCTACGCGCAGTGGCTGGAGAGGGCCAGGGCGGGCGATGTCCAGCTGTCGGCGGCCGAGATTCAGGCTGCGGACAGCCCGGCTGCGATCGAAGTGGCATCGAACGACTGAGGCGATCGAACTGAGGCGATTGAACTGAGGCGATTGACAGGAAATGCAGGATACGGGGCTTGGCGCAGGTCAGGCCCCTCCTGTCAGGAACAGGTCCGAGAATGAGCGATACCACAGCATATCAGGGCGCAGGCGCCACCCCGTACGAGCCGGGGTTCGGCGATTACGTGCAGCTGCTGAAGCCGCGGGTGATGTCGCTTGTCGTCTTCACCGCGCTGGTGGGCCTGCTGGTTGCGCCGGTGCATCTGCACCCCGTCGAAGCCTTCTCGGCCATTCTGTTCATCGCACTCGGGGCAGGGGCTTCGGGGGCGCTGAACATGTGGTGGGACGCCGACATCGACGCGGTGATGAAGCGCACTGCGCGCCGTCCGGTTCCCGCCGGCAAGGTCGCCGGGGGCGAGGCGCTGGGCCTTGGCATGGCCCTGTCGGGGATCAGTGTCGTCATGCTCTGGCTGGCGACGAACTGGCTGGCGGCGGCGCTTCTGGCCTTCACGATCTTCTTCTACGCCGTCGTCTATTCGATGTGGCTGAAGCGCTCGACCCCGCAGAACATCGTGATCGGGGGCGCGGCCGGGGCCTTTCCGCCGATGATCGGCTGGGTTGCGGCGACGGGTTCGGTCTCGGTCGAGGCCTTCCTGATGTTCGCGCTGATCTTCATGTGGACCCCGCCGCACTTCTGGGCGCTGGCGCTGTTCATGAAGGAAGACTACCACACCGCGGGCGTGCCGATGCTGACGGTGACGCATGGCCGCCGTGCGACGCGGGCGCATATCCTGGGCTACACGCTGCTTCTGGTCCCGGTGGCGCTGGGCGCGGCGATGACCTCGATCGGCGGGCCGGTCACGCTGGCGGTGACGCTGGTGCTGAACGCCTGGTTCGTCCTCGGCGCCTGGCGCATCTGGCACCGGGACGAAAGCATGGCCGAGGCGGACAAGTATGCCGTCGAAAAGGCCTTCTTCCGCTTTTCGCTGCTGTATCTCTTCCTGCATTTCGCGGCGTTCCTGGTGGAGCTGGCGCTGAAATCGGCAGGGATGGGGGGCTGGTGAGATGACTTTCCGTCCCGAACATGACCTGCACCGGCGCCGCTTCACCCGGAATCTTGGCCTTGGCCTGACCCTTGTTGCCTTTGTGGTGCTGGTCTTCGCCCTGACCGTGGTCAAGGTGCAGCGCGGCGAGCCGCTGCAGGGCTTCGATCACACCTTTCAACCGGCACTCGTGCCTGACGAGGAGACCCAGCCATGATCTTCCCGCGCCTTCAGGGCAACAACCGGATGCTGGCCCTGCTGGGCTCGATGGTTGTCGGACTGACCTTCACCACCATCGTGATCATTCCGCCCTTCTACGACTGGTTCTGCCGCGTGACCGGCTTCGGAGGCACGACCTCCGTGGCGGAAACCGGGGCGGACACGGTGCTGGACCAGACAGTGAAGGTCCGCTTCGACGCCTCGCTGGAACAGGGGATGCCCTGGACCTTCAAGCCGGTCGAGCGGTCGATGGACATCCGCATCGGCGAGACGGGGCTGGCCTTCTACGAGGCGCACAACCCGACCGACCGTCCGGTGGCCGGCACGGCGACGTTCAACGTCTATCCGTTTTCCGCCGGCGGCTACTTCACCAAGATCGCGTGTTTCTGTTTCACCGAACAGGTGCTGCAGCCGGGCGAGACCGTGCTGATGCCGGTCAGCTTCTTCATCGACCCTGCGATGGCCGAGAATAGCGAAGGGCAGTTTGTGCGCGAGATCCTGCTGAGCTATACCTTCCATGAAACCCCGCTGCCCGAAGTACAGGCAGCGCTGGACACGCCCGCTGCGGACATCGAAGCCGCAGTGAACTGAAAAAAGACAAAGAGGGAACCGCCGGCATGGCAAACGCAAAGAACCACGATTACCACGTCCTGCCACCGTCGATCTGGCCGTTCTTCGGAGCCGTCGCTGGCTTCGTGATGCTGTTCGGCTCGGTCTTGTGGATGCACGGGTCGGGGCCCTGGCTGGGGTTGATCGGCCTGGCCGGGGTGCTGTACGTCATGTTCGCCTGGTGGTCGGAAATGGTGCATGAAAGCCAGACCGGCGACCACACTCCGGTCGTGCGGATCGGCCTGCGCTTCGGCTTCATCCTGTTCATCATGTCGGAAGTCATGTTCTTCGCGGCCTGGTTCTGGACCTTCTTCAAGCACCGCATGTATCCGATGGGGCCGGACAGCCCGGCGATCGACGGTGTCTGGCCGCCCGCCGGGATCGAGACCTTCGATCCCTGGCACCTGCCCTTGATCAACACGCTGATCCTGCTGCTGTCGGGCTGTGCCGCGACCTGGGCGCACCACGCCCTGGTGCACGAGAACAACCGCAAGGACCTGAAGAACGGACTGATCCTTGCCATCGTCCTGGGGGTGATCTTCACCGGCATGCAGGCCTATGAATACACCCACGCCGCCTTCGGCTTTGCCGGCAACATCTATGGCTCCATCTTCTTCATGGCGACCGGATTCCACGGCTTTCACGTGATCATCGGGACGATCTTCCTGGCCGTCTGCCTGATCCGCGCGATGAAGGGACACTTCACGCCCGAAAAGCACGTCGGTTTCGAGGCCGCCGCCTGGTACTGGCACTTTGTCGATGTGGTCTGGCTGTTCCTTTTCGCAACGATCTACGTCTGGGGCCAGTAAGCCCACGGCCGCAGATACTGGTCAGCGCGGGCCTTCGGGCCTGCGCTTTCGTTTCCGGGGTAAGCCATGCGCCGCTATCTGTTTCCCGTCGTCCTGGGCGTTGCCGGGGTTGCCGTCCTGATGAGCCTCGGCTTCTGGCAGCTTGACCGGATGGAGGAGAAGCGCGCCTACCTGGACGAGATCGAGACGCGGATCGCCAATGCTCCGATCCCGCTGCCCGCGGTGCCCGAGGAGGGGCCGCACAAGTTCCAGGCGGTGACCGCCGAGGGGCGTTTCACGGGCGAGTATCTGGAAGTGCTGGCCGGCCAGACGGGCGCCAGCCCCGGCGTCATGGTGATCGAGGTCTTTGCGCTGCCCGATGGCCGCCGGATCATGGTCCAGCGCGGCTTCGTCGAGCAGGAGGCTCGCGGGCTGCCGCGCGCGTCCACAGAGGCGGTGGTCGAAGGCAACCTGCACTGGCCGGACGACACCAGCAGCTCGACCCCGCCGCCGGATCAGAAGACGGGCCTGTGGTTCGCGCGCGACGTCCCGGCGATGGCCGCCAAGCTTGGCACGGAACCCACCCTTGTTGTCGCCAGCGCGCCAACCGGTGACGGGATCGCGCCGATGCCGGTGGATACCTCGGGCATACCCGACAACCATTGGGGCTATGCGGTCCAGTGGTTTCTCCTCGCGGCAACCTGGGCGGGGATGACAGTCTTCCTGCTGTGGCGTATCAGGACGCGGAAGGTTTGAAGGCGATGGCGATGAAATACGTTTCCACCCGCGGCGCGGCCCCCGTTCTGGGCTTTGGCGAGGCGATGATGACCGGCCTGGCCCGCGACGGGGGGCTTTACGTGCCCGAGACGACCCCGGCGCTGACCAGGGCCGAGATCGCAGGCATGGCGGGTGCCCCCTATGAGGAGGTCGCGTTCAAGGTGATGCGCCCCTACCTGGGCGGCTTTTTCGGCGACGACGAGTTCCGGGGCCTGATCGCACGGGCCTACCAGGGCTTTCACCACGCCGCCCGCGCGCCGCTGGTGCAGCTGGGAGCGAACCATTTCCTGCTGGAGCTGTTCCACGGCCCGACCCTGGCCTTCAAGGACTTCGCCATGCAGCTCATCGGCCAGATGATGCAGGCGGCCCTGGCCAGGACCGGCGAGCGGATCACCATCGTCGGCGCGACCAGCGGCGACACCGGGTCGGCGGCGATGGAGGCGTTTCGCGGGCTGGCGAATGTGGATGTGTTCATCCTGTTTCCGCATGGCCGGGTCAGCGAGGTGCAGCGGCGGCAGATGACGACTCCGGTCGAGGCGAATTGTCACGCGCTGGCCATTGACGGCGATTTCGACGAGGCGCAGGCCCGCGTGAAGGACATGTTCAACGACTTTGCCTTCCGCGATGGGGTCAGGCTCGCGGGGGTGAACAGCATCAACTGGGCGCGGGTGCTGGCGCAGGTGGTCTACTACTTCTACGCCGGCACGGCGCTGGGTGCCCCGCACCGCGAGGTCAGCTTCACTGTGCCCACCGGCAACTTCGGCGACATCTTCGCGGGCTACATTGCCAGGCGGATGGGGCTGCCGATCGACAAGCTGGTGATTGCTACCAACCAGAACGACATCCTGGACCGCGCGCTGCGGTCGGGCGACTACCTCACCCACGGGGTCAAGCCCTCGATCAGCCCGTCGATGGACATCCAGGTGTCCAGCAACTTCGAGCGCGCCTTGTTCGATGCCTATGGGCGCGACGGGGCGGCGGTGGCGCAGCTGATGGGCGAGATGAAGACGGGCGGCTTCAGGATCAGCCAGGGGGCGATTGAATCGCTGCGCAGCTCCTTCGCCTCGGGCCGCTGTGACGAGGACGAGACGCTGGCGGTGATCGCGCGGCACTGGAAGACAACGGGCGAGCTTCTGTGTCCGCATTCGGCCGTGGGCGTGAAAGTGGCCGAGGAACATGTCGGCGCAGCACCCATGATCACGCTGGCGACCGCGCATCCGGCAAAGTTCCCCGACGCCGTGCAGCGCGCGACGGGCATCCGCCCCGGCCTGCCGCCGCATATGGCCGACCTCTTCGACAAGCCCGAGCGGGAGACGCGGGTGCCGAATGATCTTGCCGCGCTTCAGGCCATCGTACGTGAAAGGATCGCCCGCTGATGCAGAAGCTGCACACCCTGCCCAACGGGTTCCGCATCGTCACCGAGGCGATGCCGGGGCTGCAATCCGCGTCCGTCGGCCTTTGGGTCGAGGCCGGGGGGCGGCACGAGACCTCGGCCCAGAACGGCATCGCGCATTTCCTGGAGCATATGGCCTTCAAGGGCACCCGCCGCCGGTCGGCGCTGCGGATCGCCGAGGAAATCGAGGATGTGGGCGGCTACATCAACGCCTATACCAGCCGCGAGATGACGGCCTATTACGCCCGGGTTCTGAGCCAGGACGTGGTGATGGCGCTGGACGTGATCGCGGACATCGTGCTGAACCCCGTCTTCCGCAAGGCCGACATCGAGACCGAACGCCACGTGATCCTGCAAGAGATCGGCCAGGCGCTGGACACGCCCGATGACATCATCTTCGACTGGCTGCATGAAGTCAGCTACCCCGACCAGCCCTTCGGCCGCACGATCCTGGGGCCGGAAGAGCGGGTGGCCTCGTTCCGGAAGGTCGACTTCGAAAGCTTCACCGGCGCGCATTACGGCCCTGACCAGATGATCCTGTCGGCGGCAGGGGGCGTCGAACATGACGCCATCGTGGCGGCGGCGGAACGGATCTTCGGCGGGCTGAAGCCGGTGGGGGAATCGCAGGTCGAACCCGCCCGCTTCGTCGGGGGCGAGCGGCGCGAGGTCAAGGACCTGGAACAGGTGCATTTCGCATTGCAGTTCGAAGGTCCGGGCTACCGCGACGACAAGGTCTATACCGCGCAGGTCTATGCGACGGCGATGGGCGGCGGCATGTCCAGCCGTCTGTTCCAGAAGATCCGCGAGGATCGGGGGCTGTGCTATTCGATCTACGCCCAGTCATCGGCCTATGAGGACACCGGGCAGATCACGGTCTACGCGGGGACCTCCGAGGCCGAGATCGCGGAACTGACCCAGCTCACGCTGGACGAGATGAAGCGGGCCGCGGACGACATGAGCGAGGCCGAGGTGGCACGGGCTCGGGCGCAGTTGCGGGCCGGGCTGCTGATGGGGCTGGAAAGCCCGTCGAGCCGTGCCGAACGCAATGCGCGGCTCTTGTCGATCTGGGGCCGGGTGCCGGACGTGGCGGAAGCCGTTGCCAAGATCGACGCCGTCGATACCGCCGCCGTGCGCGGCTACGCCGCCGAGGTGACGGCGGCGAAGGCGGCGCTGGCGGTCTATGGCCCGGTCGCCCGTGCTCCGGGCATCGACGAGGTCCGAAAGGGACTTGCCGCCTGATGCTGGGCCTGAAACGCCGAGTCAGGGTCGAGACCGAGCGCATGACGCTGCGGCTGCCCGAGCATGGCGACTGGCGGCAATGGTCCGAGCTGCGCGAAGCCTCGGCCGAGTTCCTGAGCAAGTGGGAGCCGGTCTGGTCGAACGACCACCTGACCCGGCGGGCTTTCACCAATCGCGTCTACTGGGCGCAGCGCGCCGAGTCGCAGGGGCAGGCATTGCCGATGCTGCTGATCCGGCGCGAGGACCAGCAACTCCTGGGTGCGCTGACGCTGGACAACATCCGCCGGGGGCCGTCGCAGACCGGGACCTTCGGCTATTGGATCGGCGAGCCCTTCGCGCGACAGGGCTACATGCGCGAGGCGATCCTGGCCTTGACCCACCACGCCTTCACCCGGATGGACCTGTCGCGGCTGGAGGCGGCGTGCCTGCCGGAAAACGCGGCCTCGCGCGGGGTGCTGGAAAAATGCGGCTTCAAGTACGAGGGCGTGGCGCAGAGCTACCTGCAGATCAACGGGCGCTGGCGGAACCATGTGCTTTACGCCAACCTGCGCGGCGACCGGCGCGGGCGGACCGACGTCGGCTGAGGGTTCGGGCGGGTTTCGAATCGAGCGCCTTTGCAGGCGCGAAGACTCTTGTCTCGCGGTCTTGTGTGAAGGACACAAGACCGCTCGGGACTGCTCCGCAGGGGATATTTGGGCAAATGTGAAAGGCGATCGGGATGGCTGTGCGCGGCGCATCTCTGCGGGGCGGTGCGGACCTGGGTCCGGTCCGGGTATGCGGTCTTCGACGCCACGCCCGCGTCCCAACGGCATCGGGCGGTCGAAGCTGGCCGTGAAGCTGCCGCTGCCGGGGCGGATGCCTGACCGGATTCTGCGCAGGATTGCCGCTTTGGTCGCCGTGGCGGGGTGATCGCGCATCCGTGATCGCCGCTGCGCATGACGCAAGGACAATCCGGGTTACCTTTCCGCGAAACCCGGAGGTGACCATGCGCCTGCTCGCCGCTCTTGTCCTGCTTGCGACGCCCGCCGTGGCGCAGGATCGCATCCCCTCGCACTGCATTGCCGTGGCGGCGGGCGCGCCCTCGGTGGTTCCCGTGGCGCTGGAAGCGGGGCTGGAGCCTGACAGCATCCTGATCCGCTACATCGACCATGCGAGTTTCGCCGTTGTGACGGCGGATGGCACGATGGCGGTGACGGACTACACCGGCTACCTCGGCACGGCGGACGTGGTGCCCGACGTGGTCACCATGAACAACGCCCATTCGACGCATTGGACCGCCGCGCCCGACCCGCGCATTCCGCATGTGCTGGCCGGCTGGGGCGAAGGGGCGGCTGCGGCGGATCACCGGCTGGACCTGGGGTCGATGCTGGTGCGGAACGTCACCACCGACACCCGGGGGCCGTTCGGCGAGGGTGCGCGGGCGAATGGCAACTCGATCTTCATCTTCGAGGCCGGGGGGCTTTGCATCGGCCACCTTGGCCACCTGCACCAGATCCCCTCGGACGAGCAATATGCGGCGATCGGGCGGCTGGACGTGGTGATGGTGCCGGTGGACGGAGGGTTCACGATGCGGCTGCAGGACATGGCGGGGGTGGTGAAGCGTCTGCGCTCGTCCGTCGTGATCCCGATGCACTGGTTCAGCCAGGCCTCGCTGGACCGCTTCCTTGCCGAGATGGCGACAGAGTTCACCGTGGTCGAGACCGGCGGTGCGCAAATCGCGCTGTCGCTTGACGATCTGCCGTCGCAACCGACGGTCATGGTGCTGGAACCGGCCTATCTCGACTAGCCCTTCCGGCTGCCCTTGATATGAAGGGCGGGAAGGAGATGCCGATGCTGAACCCCTGCGATCCCGGTTTCGTCGCGAGGCTGGCGGCGCTGGTGCCCGAAGGCACGCTGTCCGCGCCCGAGCTGCGCCATCTGGAAGAGCCCCGGGGCCGCTGGACCGGCCAGGCCGGGGTGCTGGCCCGGCCCCGGACCACGGCAGAGGTGGCGGCGGTGGTGCGGGCCTGTGCCGAGGCGCGGGTGGGCGTGGTGCCGGTCAGTGGCGGGACGGGGCTGGTGGGGGGGCAGATCATGACCTCTGGCCCGGCGCCGGTCCTGCTGTCGCTGGAGCGGATGACGGCGCTGCGCGGAATCTGGCCCGAAGAGAATGCGCTTGTGGTCGAGGCGGGCATGGTGCTGGCCGATGTGCAGGCCGAAGCGGCGAAGGTCGGGCGGCTGTTCCCGTTGTCGCTGGCGTCCGAGGGCAGCTGCCGGATCGGCGGAAACCTTGCGGCCAATGCCGGGGGGACGGCGGTGCTGCGCTATGGCAATGCGCGCGACCTGTGCCTGGGGCTGGAGGCGGTGCTGCCGGACGGCAGCGTGTTCAACGGCCTGACGCGGCTGCGCAAGGACAACGCGGGGTATGACCTGCGGCACCTCTTGATCGGGTCGGAGGGGACGCTGGGCGTGATCACCGCCGCCAGTTTGCGCCTGTATCCCCGACCGGCGGCCCGGGTGGTGGCGCTGCTTGCGGTGCCCTCGCCCCAGGCGGCGCTGGAGTTGCTGGCGCAATGTGGTGCGCGGGCGGCGGGCATGGTCTCGGGCTTCGAGCTTGTCCACCGGATGGGGTTCGACTTTCTGGCCGAGACCGGGTTCCCGCAGCGCGCGCCCTTTGATCCGGCGCCCGACTGGCTGGTGCTTCTGGAACTGGAACTGCCCGCGGGGCTGGAGCCGGAGGTGGTGATGGCCGGGCTGTACGAGGCGGGGGCTGCGGCGGGGCTGGTCACGGACGGGGTGATCGCGACCTCGGAGGCGCAGGCGGCGGCGATCTGGGCCTTGCGCGAGATGATCCCCCTGGCGAACCGCAAGGTGGGGGCGGTGTCGAGCCATGACATTTCACTGCCACTGTCGGCGATTCCGGGTTTCATCGCCGAGGCACCAAGGGCGATTGCGGACCTGGGGGCGTTCCGGGTGAACTGCTTCGGGCATCTGGGCGATGGCAACCTGCACTGGAACGTCTTTCCGGCGCGGGGGCATGGCAAGTCCGAACATGAGGCTGTGCGCGACAAGGTGAAGCGGGTGGTGCATGACATGGTGCACGCCTTGGGCGGGTCGGTCGCTGCCGAACATGGCGTGGGGCGGCTGAAGGTTGCCGATCTGGCGCGCTACGGCGATCCGGGCAAGCTGGCGGCGATGCGGGCGATCAAGGCGGCGCTGGACCCGGCGGGGATCATGAACCCCGGTGCGGTGCTGGGCTGACAGGGCCGCTCGTCGATGACTGCGTCACTCCTCGCTGGTCGCAAGTCACCGACCTGGGCACGAAGGGCGCGGGACGGGGCCGGCAGGGGCTGGAGAGACGAAACATCCCCGCCGCAGGGAACCTGCGGCGGGGTGCTTTGGGGGTGTGTGGGTCACGCTGTGGGTAGCAGCGCGGTCAGGGTGGGTAGCCCTGACAAGGACAGATCTAGGGTGATTCTCTTTCAGGACAGTTAACGGAAGCCCCCTTGGCCGCGCGGCGTGCTGATTTCTTCGAAGAAATCGGTACGACGGTTTCGAGATCTTCGCTGGCCCCTGGTTTGCCGGGGTCAGAGCCCCTCGAACGCGCACAGGGCATGGACATCTATCCCCATCGCTTCAAGCTTGGTGCGGCCGCCAAGGTCGGGCAGCTCGACGACAAAGGCGCAGCCCACGACTTCGGCCCCCAGACGCTCGATCAGGCGGATGCCGGCCTCGGCGGTGCCGCCGGTGGCCAGAAGGTCGTCGACGAGAAGGATCTTCTCGCCAGGCTGCATGGCGTCGTCATGCACCTCGACCACCGCATCGCCGTATTCCAGCTTGTAGGCCTGGGAAATGGTCTGGCCGGGCAGCTTCCCCTTCTTGCGGATCGGGACGAAGCCGGTGGACAACTGGTGCGCCACGGCGCCGCCCAGGATGAAGCCCCGCGCCTCCAGACCCGCGACCTTGTCGATCCGCATCCCTGCATAGGGCGCCAGAAGCTGGTCGACGCACATCCTGAAGCCGCGCGGGTCGGCGAAAAGCGTGGTCACGTCGCGGAAAAGGATGCCCTCGTGCGGGAAGTCGACGATGGTGCGGATGTAGTCCTTGACGGTCTTGCGGCGGGTCATCTGGGTTTCCTTCACAGAATTCGGGCGGCGACCGCAGCGAGCTTGCCCAGCACCTCGGGGTCGCGCTTGTCGGGGGCGGTCATGACGGCGTGCGAAAGGGCGCGGTCGCAGGCGTGGGGGCAGGGCTGGCGGTCGGGGTCCAGCAGGGCGGGCAGGCGGGCCACCAGGCCGCGGGCCGCGGCGGCGTTGGCATGGACCACGGCGATGACCTGGGCCACGTCCACCGCGCCGTGGCTGTCGTGCCAGCAGTCGTAGTCGGTGACCATCGCAA
>PNNE01000318.1 GCA_013824055.1 Rhodobacter sp.
TTCACCTCGGCGCAGAACCGGATCGCATCGTCCCGCAGATGCCGCCGCTTCATCCGCTTCAGGATCAGATCATCCCCCGCCTGCAACGACAGGTGCAGGTGCGGCATCAGCCGCGGTTCCGTCGCGATCGCCTCGATCAGCGCGGGGTCGGCCTCGATGGAATCGATCGAACTGATCCTCAACCGCGGCACCGTGGTCAGCTTCAGGATCCGCCGCACCAGATCGCCCAGACGCGGCTCGCCCGGCAGGTCAGCCCCCCAAGAGGTCAGGTCCACCCCGGTCAGCACCACCTCGTTGAAACCGCGATCCACCAGCCGGCTGATCTGCTCGACCACCACCCCGGCCGGCACCGACCGCGAGTTTCCCCGGCCATAGGGAATGATGCAGAAGGTGCAGCGGTGGTCGCAACCGTTCTGGACCTGGACATAGGCCCGGTGTCGCCCGAAGCCGTCGATCAGATGGCCCGCCGTCTCGCGCACCGACATGATGTCATCGACCTGAACCTTCTCGGTCGCCCCGATCAGGTCGGGGGCCGCGATGCCGCGCCAGGTCTCGGCCTGCATCTTCTCGTGGTTGCCGACGACCCGCGTCACCTCGGGCATGGCGGCGAAGGTCTCGGGCTCGGTCTGCGCCGCGCAGCCGGTGACGATGATCGCCGCGCCGGGATTTTCGCGCGACAGCCGCCGGATTTCCTGCTTGGCCTTCCGCACGGCCTCGCCGGTCACGGCGCAGGTGTTGACGATCACCGCCTCGGACAGACCTGCCGCGGCGGCAAGTTCCTTCATCGCCTCGGTCTCGTAGGCATTCAGCCGACAGCCAAGCGTGGCGAAGACCGGCGGCTTCGGGGCAAGGTTCATCTGTTTGTCGCCACGTGGTCTGCCGACAGCACCCCGTCGAAGACCCGCGCCACCGGGCCGGTCAGCCAGACGCCATCGTCGCGCCAGTCGACCTCCAGCACCCCGCCATCGACCTCCAGCGCGACGCGGGGACCGATCATCCCCCGCAGATGCGCCGCCACCGCCACGGCGCAAGCGCCAGAGCCGCAGGCCAGAGTGATCCCGGTCCCCCGCTCCCACACCCGCATCCGCATGCGGCAGGGCGAGAGCAGTTCGGCGAATTCCACGTTGGTCCGCTGGGGAAACAGCGGGTCATGCTCGATCTTCGGCCCCAGCGCGGCCAGGTCGACGCCCTCTGCGTTCTGGACGAAATGCACGCAATGCGGATTGCCCATGCCGACGGCCACCGGATCGCCCGGCAGCGGCAGATGCAGGTGATCGACCTCATGCGCCAGGGGGATCTGCGCCCAGTCCAGCTGCGGCTGGCCCATGTTGACCCAGACCCGGCCATCGGCCGCGCGCTCGGCCCGCAGGGTGCCCCGTGCCGTCACCAGCGACACGGCATCGACCCCAAGGTCGCGCATCATGTAATCGGACACGCAGCGGGTGGCATTGCCGCAGGCCCCCGCCTGGCTGCCATCACTGTTCCAGAACACCAGCCCGAAATCGGCCGTGGCTGCATCGTGATCTCGGCCAGCTGGTCGAAGCCGACCCCGCGATTCCGGTCGCCCAGCGCGCGTGCGAGGCCAGCCGTCATCACCGCCCCGCGCCCGCGCGAGTCGATCACCACGAAATCATTGCCCGCACCATGCATTTTCATGAACGGCAGGCCGGTCTGCGCAAGGCTGTCCATCATCCGACGGCATATACGACGACGGCCCACGATTTGCCAGTGCCGCTCGTTTTCGCCCTTGACCCCCGGCAACGCCGCGACTAATCAGCCGCCTCGTGGGGCCGGTAGCTCAGTTGGTAGAGCAGCTGACTTTTAATCAGCGGGTCACAGGTTCGAATCCTGTCCGGCTCACCACCACACGGAAGGCCCGGGTCGCAGGACCTGGGCCTTCCGCGTTTCAGATCATCTTGATGGTGTCCTTGCCCACGGCCAGCATGTAGCCGCGCCGGGCGATGGTCTTGACCAGAAGCTCGCTGACCAGCTGGTTGCCCAAGGTATCCCGCAGCCGCTTGACGCGCGTCGCACCGGCGGCCTCGTCGCAGTCGGCCTCGTTGCGGCCCGAGATCACCGCCTCGATCTGCGCCCCGGTCAGGACCTCGTCGTCCATCCGGGCTTCGGCCAGAACCGACAGCGTCTCCAGCGCCGCCTCGGTCAGGGCGAATTCCAGGTCGTTGATGTAGACCGCCCGCGACTCGCGGCTGATCATCAGGCTGGAGACCTGGATGCCCGACCGCTGGATCGCCGAGATGCGCCGGTTCAGCGCGATGATCATCACCAGAAAGACCAGCGACGACACCAGAAGCGCCGTGGAAAACAGCAACAGCACGAAGATCACGCTGCGATAGCTGATCAGCACCTCGGAGAACGCCGTCCCCGACTGTGCCAGAATCTCCAGGAGCTTGATCTCGGCCAGGGTGTTCAGGTTGTCGTTCTCGACAAACAGCCGTTCAACCCGCGCGTTGAAGGCGTTGGCGTCGGGCAGGTTCAGGAACAGGAACAGCGCGGCGGCCAGCAGGATCAGGACGATGGCGGCAATTCCGAAGGCAACCACGCGGTTGCCGGCCTTGAGACTTTCAGTAACGGAGGAAGTGTTCTCCGGCACTCGCTTTCCTTTCCTCAAGGCCCTCGGGCCCGAACGTGGACAAAACCGTCAGAAGCGTCCAGCCGTCCGCGGCCAGCCTTGGCGTCAACTCGCCTTCGGCAGCCCCGGGCGAACAGTTGCCGTCCGACACTTGCGCCACACCGTAGATCAGCTTCAGCGGTTCGTCACGCTTGGCCTTGTAGTCGGCATAGCATTCCGCCGCCACCGGCCCGGCCAGGACCAGGGCAAGTGCCGCTGAGGTGAGGAAAGTCTTCATTCTGTTGGTCCCCGCAAGGAGCTGCCCGATTGCCGACAGACCCCGATTGCCGACAGACAATGCGCCTGCCTGCGCTGATATTCAATATCACGCCGGAGTTTGGCGGGCTGCTATCGGATAGCAAGTCGGTTTTCCCGCACCGCTATGCCCTAGCGGCCCCGCGTTATTGCTTACCCCGCAACCGCATGTCGAGGCTTGGCCACCGGGTCGTCGGCATGGGTGCCGCGGCTCTCGCAAGACCAAGAAGACCGCATCAGGAGGCATCCATGTCCGTCGAGTTCAGAAGCCGTTCGCACCGCATCGCCTCGCGGGGGATCAGCGAAGGCACGCTTTCCGCCCGCCGCTTCGCCGCCATGCTGACCGGAGGGGCGGCCGCTCTGGTCGTTGTTCTGGCCACGGCGATCCCGGTCAAGGCCGACAGCAAGAACGATCTGGCCAAGGCGCTGATCGCGGCGCTGGTGGTCGGGGCCATCGCGCACGAGTTGAACGCCAACGACCAGCCGGCCGCCGCGCCGGTTCCGGTGCCGCTGCCGCTGCCCGAACCCAAGCCGGTCTCGTCCAAGCGGGTGCCTGCGGTCTGCGCGATTTCGATCGACGGGGCCGAGCGGTCGGTGACGCTGTATCCCGAAAGCTGCCTGCGGGCCGAGGGCTTCAAGCCCCGCCTGCCGCGAGGCTGTGCGAACACCGCGACGATCTATGGCCAGCGCGACCGGGTCTACTCGGCGCAATGCCTGCGCGATGCCGGGTACCGGGTTTCGGGACGCTGATCGGTGGACAGGGGGCCGCCGAGGCGGCCTGGAACGAAGCGGGGGGTCGCCCTGATCCCCGCTTCCGTCTGGGGGGCGGGAGGGTGAGCAGCTCCCGCCCCCTTTTTCTGTGATCCGATCCGCGCTACTCCGGGGGCATGAACGCGATCATTCCCGACTTCACGCACGAGACGCAGGCGTCTGGCAGGGGGTTCCTGCGTGTTGCCGGCGTGGATGAGGTCGGGCGCGGCCCGCTGGCCGGCCCGGTGACGGCTTGCGCAGTCCGTCTTGACCCCGACCGTATTCCGGCGGGTCTGCGCGATTCCAAGATCCTCACGCGGGACCGGCGCGAAGCTCTGTATCTCGAGATCCTTGCCGTGGCCGAGGTTTCGGTCGCCCATGCCACGGTCGACGAGATCGACGCGCTGAACATCCTGCGCGCCAGCCACCTGGCGATGGAGCGGGCGGTGGCAAGCCTGGGGGCGGACCACGCGCTGATCGACGGCACCATGATCCCGCGCGACCTTTGCTGTGGTGGGACCGCGATCATCCGCGGGGACGCGATCTGCCTGTCGATTGCCGCAGCGTCGATCGTGGCGAAGGTGACGCGCGACCGGATCATGGTGGATTTGGCGCAACAGCACCCCGGCTACGGCTGGGAGGCCAATGCCGGCTATCCGACAAAGGCCCATCTGATGGCGCTGCAGAATCTAGGCGTAACCCCTTGGCATAGACGCTCGTTCAAGCCCGTCCACAACATATTGTATCAAGGAAATTCTGTAACCTGTTGATTCAATAAAGAATTTGACGGCGATTCGCCTCTGACTCATGATTCACCCAACAACGGCACACAACAGATGCCGGGGGCAGAGGCAAAGAATGACGACCAGGAATACCGCGGCGGAGCATGCGCTTCCGCTGAACCAGATCCTTTCCGGCGACTGTGTGGAGGTGATGAACTCGCTTCCGGCGGGGTCCGTCGACCTCATCTTCGCCGATCCCCCCTACAACCTTCAGCTGCGGGGCGACCTGCACCGGCCCGACAACTCCAAGGTCGATGCGGTGGACGATCACTGGGACCAGTTCGCCAGCTTTGCGACCTACGACAGCTTCACGAAGGACTGGCTGGCGGCGGCGAAGCGGCTGTTGAAGCCCAATGGCGCAATCTGGGTGATCGGCAGCTATCACAACGTGTTCCGCCTGGGGACCGAGCTGCAGAACCAGGGCTTCTGGCTGTTGAACGACGTGGTCTGGCGCAAGTCGAACCCGATGCCGAACTTCAAGGGCAAGCGGCTGACCAATGCGCATGAGACGCTGATCTGGGCCAGCCGCGACGAGGCGGCGAAGTATACCTTCAACTACGAGGCGCTGAAGGCCCTTAACGACGGCATCCAGATGCGGTCGGACTGGGTGATCCCGCTGTGCACCGGGCATGAGCGGCTCAAGGATGAAAACGGCGACAAGGCCCACCCCACCCAGAAACCCGAGGCCTTGCTGCACCGGGTCATCGTGGCGACGACCAATCCGGGCGATGTGGTGCTGGACCCGTTCTTCGGAACCGGCACGACCGGGGCGGTCGCCAAGATGCTGGGCCGCGATTTCATCGGGATCGAACGCGAGGCGGCTTACCGGAAGGCGGCCGAGGCCCGGATCGCGCGGGTGAGGCGGTTCGATGCCTCGGCCCTGGAAGTGACCGGGTCGAAGCGGGCGGAACCTCGGGTGCCGTTCGGGCAGGTCGTGGAACGCGGCATGCTGCGACCGGGAGAGGAGCTGTTCAGTCTGGGCAACCGCTTCAAGGCCAAGGTTCGCGCCGATGGGACGCTGATCGGGAACGACGTGAAGGGCAGCATCCACCAGGTGGGGGCCGCGCTGGAGGGGGCGCCGTCCTGCAATGGCTGGACCTACTGGCACTTCAAGCGGGACGGCAAGATGGTCCCGATCGACATCCTGCGGCAGCAGATCCGGGCCGAGATGGAGGCCGGCGGCAGCCGCACGCACTGAATTTCGGAACACGCCTGTCCCCCGGACCGCCTGGGGGACACCTTCACCCCGCCGAGATGTCTCGGCGGGGCTTTTTCGTCACCGCGGTGATCTTCGCGAACCGCAGCTCCCATATCCTGCGCGAGGAACTGGCGGTGATCGGGTGAGCAAGGTCGGGCGCAACCCGCGGGTTCAGGGTCTGCGAGTGGTAGAGTTTCATTGCGGCCTCCCGTGGTCAGGCCATTACATACCAATTGGTATGTAGGTCAACCCGAGACGGGATTCAGCGCCTTGTTGTAGGCGTGCCAGTCCTTGATGTCGGGGTAATGCATCCTGCGCCAGGCCTTTACCCGGCGGTTCATGATCCGCTTCCACAAGGGCGGAAACATCGCGGCCATCGTCATGAGCGGGTAGCCGAAGGGAAGCTGCGGTGCCTGGTCGCTGGAATAGGTCTGCAGCACCGGAAAGCGGCGGTCGGGTTTGTAGTGGTGATCCGAGTGGCGCTGGAGGTTGATCAAAAGCCAGTTCGACGCGCGCTGGTCGGCGTTCCAGCTGTGGCGCGGCAGGACATGTTCGTACTTGCCGTCCCCCAGATGACGCCGGGTGAGACCGTAGTGTTCGATGTAGTTCACCAGCTCCAGCTGCCAGATCGCGGTCCCGGCCTGGATCAGGAAAAGCCCAAGGCCCGACCAGCCGCCCAGCGCCAGGGCCAGCGCCAGAAAGGCCAGTTGCAGCGCGGCATAGCGCCAGAAGGGGTTCGTCCGGTGCCACCAGGGCAGGCCCCTGCGGGACAGCATCGCGGCCTCGGCCTTCCAGGCGGAGGGCGGGCATTGCACGAGGACCCTGGGAAAGAAGCGGTGGAAGCCTTCGTTGTAGCGGGCGGTGACCGGGTCGCGCGGCGTGCCGACATGGATGTGGTGGACCCGAAGGTGTTCCGACCGGAAATGCGAATACAGGACCGAGGCAAGGAGAAGATCGGCAAGCCAGCGTTCAAGGCGGGATTTCTGGTGCATCAGCTCATGGCTGTAGTTGATGCCGATGGTGCCCGAGACGACGCCCATGCCGAAGAACAGCGCGATGCGTTCGCCGGTGTCCAGGTGCGGCGCCTGGGGGACATACCAGAGCATCAGGGCAAGAAGGGCGAACTGGACCCAGGGCCAGACCAGCGTGAGAAGGCGGTAGGCAGCAAGGGCGTCATCGGGGGTCTGGGGATCGGGGTTGGCGGTGTTGTGGCCGGTCACTGCGTCGAGAATCGTGAAGAGCCACCAGGTCGACAGCGGCAGCAGCGCGATCGTCCAGCCGCCCCAGGCCATGCCGATCAGGGCCAGCGGCGGCAGGGCCAGCGACAGCCAGAACGGCAGGGCATTGGGAAGCGGTGTCACGGCGGAACGGTTCTGACAGGTCAATGGGTCGGCACCCTAACTGCCCCGCGTACGCCTGAGTGTCAAAACATTCTCGCCGAGGATCTCAGGCAGTCCCCGTGTCCCGCGCAGCGCCGGACTGTTCGATGCCGTGACGGGCAAGGTCCCAGGCCTTGCGCATGACAGTTGGCAGATCGTCGGGGCGGAAGCTGTGGCGGGGAACGAGATCGCCACGATCGGGGGGGCCGTCGAGGTGGGCGGTATGGACCGTCAGGATCAGGTGGAAATGGGTGAAGCTGTGGCGGACCTCGCCGATCTCTTGCCATCGGGCCTTGGCCGGGGCGGGGCCGCCCAGCCCGTCCCAGCCGTCCCCGGGAATACCGAGCATGCCGCCAAGAAGGCCCTTGTCGGGACGGCGTTCAAGCAGGATGGCCCCGTCGCTGTGGCCAAGCCAGAGCGTGCCGCGGCGGGTGGGCTTGTCGGGCTTGGGCGACTTGCGCGGAAGGTCGGCCTGGACACCTTCGGCGCGGGCGCGGCAGGCGTGCGACCAGGGACAGATGCCGCAGGCCGGAGAGCGCGGGGTGCAGAGCGTCGCGCCAAGGTCCATGATGGCCTGGGCGTAGTCTCCTGGTCGGTGCGCGGGGGTCAGGCGGGCGGCAAGGGCGGTGAGTTCCGGCTTGGCGGCGGGAAGCGGCGTTTCGACCAGGTGCAGGCGGGAGATCACGCGCTCGACATTGCCGTCGACGACGGTGGCAGGCTTGTCAAAGGCGATGGCGGCGATGGCAGAGGCGGTGTAGGGGCCGATGCCGGGAAGGGTCAGCAGGCCCTCACGCGCGTCCGGGAACCGGCCGCCGTGGACGGCGACGACCGCGCGGGCGCATTTCAGCAGGTTCCGGGCGCGGGCGTAGTAGCCAAGGCCGGCCCATTCGCCCATCACGTCGGCATCGGGCGCAGCGGCAAGGTGTGCCACCGTCGGCCAGCGGGCAGTGAAGCGGTGGAAATAGTCCTTCACGGCGGCAACGGTGGTCTGCTGCAGCATCACCTCGGACAACCAGACGCGGTAAGGGTCGGGGCGGATGCCAAAGGCCCGGTCCTGCGGCGAGACACGCCAGGGCATAACCCTGGCATGAACGTCGTACCAGGCCAGAAGCCGGGCGGAGAGAGAGTCGGGGGCGCTGTCCATCCACGCGAAGATAGCGGACGCGAGAGTGGGGGCCAGAGGGAATGGAATGGGACGGGTCCGGCAGGCGGCCGGCTCGCTGCTCCCTCGCATCCTTCGCCACTGTGGGACACAGGGTCTGTGGCTGCGGCGGCCGGGAACGACCACCCCATCAGCGGGACGCAGGCAACAGGCGCGCCCGAGGTCGGAATGTTTCCGAACCCCCCGGTTTCCATAACGCATTCTTTATTCCCTGCGGCAGCCTTGCCACTGGCGGGCGCGGCCCCTTGCGATAGAATGACGCGGACAGGAGACCCGCCGCGCAAGATGAGCCGCAAACCCCTATCCTCTCCCAGTGCCGACCACCGGATGCGCGGGTTCGAACCCGCCTTCGGACTGATGAAGGATGCGGTCCGCACCGCGGGAGAGTCTCGGGGCTTTGCCGTCGCACGGCTGCTGACCCACTGGGCCGAGGTTGCGGGCGAGGAAATGGCGCGCAAGACCCGGCCCGTGAAGATCGGCTACGGAAAAGGCGGCATGGGGGCCACGCTGACCTTGCTGGTCAAGGCGGCCGAAGCGCCGATGGTGCAGATGGCGCTGCCGGTGCTGAAAGAGCGCGTCAACGCCGTCTACGGCTATGCCGCGATCAGCCATATCCACCTGACCCAGACCGCAGCCACCGGCTTTGCCGAGGGCCAGGCCGAATTCACCCCGGCCCCCAGAGCCGCGAAGGTCCCCGATCCGGCGACGCAAGCCAGGGCGCAGGCCGTGGCCGAAGGCGTGGCCGACCCGAATTTGCGCAGCGCGCTTGAACAGCTGGCGCAAAACATCTTAACTCGCCCCCGATCTTGACATCCGGGCTGAAAGAGGACGCCGACCGATGATGAAACTCAACCGCCGGGCCATGATTGCCCTTGCCGCCGCTGCAACTGCGGCCATGACACCGGCACTGGCGCAGGAAGCCACGCCTGCCGCCTCGACGTTGGCAACCGGGGACTTCTCGCTGGGCTCGCCCGACGCGAAGGTGAAGATCGTGGAATACGCCAGCTTCACCTGCCCGCATTGCGCCACCTTTCATGCCGCCACCTTCAAGGACCTGAAGAAGGACTTCATCGACACCGGCAAGGTCCACTTCACTCTGCGCGAGGTCTATTTCGACCGCTATGGCCTGTGGGCGGCGCTGATCGCCCGTTGCGGCGGCGAGATGAGGTACTTCGGCATTCACAGCATGTTGTTCGAACAGCAGCAGCAGTGGGCCGGCTCGGAAGACCCGATGCAGGTCGTCGAGAACCTGAAGACCATCGGCCGGGCGGCGGGGCTTGAGGATGCGGCGATGGACGCCTGCCTGAACGACACGGCCACGGCCGAGGCGCTGATCAAGCAGTTCCAGACCAACTTCGAGGCCGATGGGGTCGAGGGGACTCCGACCCTGTTCATCAACGGGGCCAAGCATGGCAACATGGCCTATGCCGACCTGAAGGCCCTGATCGAAGCCGAGCTGGCAAAGTAATGCCTGCACCGCTGGAGGGGATCCGCGTCATCGAACTGGCGCGGATCCTGGCCGGTCCCTGGGCCGGACAGACCCTGGCAGACCTGGGCGCGGACGTGATCAAGGTCGAGGCGCCCGAGGGGGATGACACCCGGCGCTGGGGGCCTCCGTTCATCGAGAACCAGGGCGAGAAGACCGCCGCCTATTTCCACGCCGCGAACCGGGGGAAGCGGTCGATCATCTGCGACTTCCGCACCGCGGAGGGGCAGGAGATCGTCCGCAAGCTGGTGGCCGACGCCGACGTGGTGATCGAGAACTTCAAGGTTGGCGGTCTGGCGAAATACGGCCTGGACTGGGAGAGCCTGCGCAAGGTGAACCCGCGGGTGATCTATTGCAGCATCACCGGCTTCGGGCAGGACGGGCCTTACGCGCATCGGGCGGGCTATGACTTCATCATCCAGGGGATGTCCGGGCTGATGAGTGTCACCGGATCACCCGACGGCCAGCCGCAGAAGGTGGGCGTCGCGGTGACGGACATCTTTACCGGGGTCTATGCGGCGACGGCGATTCTGGCGGCGCTGGTGCAGCGCGGGCGGACCGGAGAGGGTCAGCAGATCGACATGGCGCTGCTGGACGTGGCGACAAGCATCATGGCGAACCAGGCGATGAACTATCTGGCGTCGGGCAAGGCTCCGGGCCTGATGGGGAACGCGCATCCGAACCTGGCGCCCTATGCGGTCTTCGACTGCAAGGACGGCTGGCTGATCCTGGCGACGGGGAATGACGGGCAATACCAGCGACTGTGCCGGTTGCTGGGGCTGGAGGCGATGGCCGTGGACCCGCGCTTTTCGACCAACGCCGACCGGATCGCCAACCGGGTCGAGATGACCGAGCTTCTGACGGCGGCGACGCGCACCTGGGCCAAGGCGGACCTGCTGGCCGCCTGCGAGGCAGCGGGGGTTCCGGCGGGGCCGATCAACGACCTGGCCGAGGTCTTTGCCGACCGCCAGGTCGTGGCTCGCAGGATGCAGATCGCACCCGGGGGGCTGCCGGGCGTGCGCAGCCCGATGACATTCTCGGGCGCCGAACTGGCGCTGGACCGGCCCGCCCCGCGGCTGGGACAGCATCAGGACGAAGTGCTGCGCCAGCAGCTGGGCGCAGCGGAGTCTTCAGGAACATCAGACTGATTTCCTTGACGAAATCGGGCTAGAGGCCAAGCCGGTCAAGGTGGGCATCCAGCGCGGACCAGTCGTCGATCCGCAGGCGGACCACCAGTGTCAGCACCTTTGACCGCCAGTGCGCCGGCAGGCGGGCGGCGTCCTTTTCCGTGGTGACAAGTTGAGCGCCTGCCGCTGCGGCCTCGGCTTCCAGGCGGCGCAGAAGGGTTTCGGACAAGATCTCGTGGTCCGACAAGGCCTCGCCCCGAACCAGGTCGGCGCCCTCGGCTCGCAGTGTGGCGAAGAAACGGGCCGGGTCAGCGATCCCGGCGAATGCGAGCAAACGCTCACCTTTCCAGTCCAGGCCCATCTTCAGCGGCAGCAGCGCGCCGGTCAGGCGGGGCAGGGTCACGGCGCGATCCCAAGTCGCGCCGAACTGCGCCTGAGCGGCCGCATCGCCGATGGTCAGCACCAGGTTCGCGCGGGCCAGGCCGGCCGCCACCGGCTCGCGCAGGGGGCCGGCGGGAATGCAGCGGGCATTGCCGAAGCCCTTCGCCGCATCGACCACGACCAGCGAAAATGCGGGCTTGACCGACGGGTTCTGAAAGCCGTCGTCCATCAGGATCACCTGCGCCCCGGCGGCCTCGGCAGTGCGCACCCCGGCAGCGCGGTCGCGGGCGACCCAGACCGGGGCGAAGGCCGAGAGGAGCAGCGGCTCATCCCCGACCTCGGCGGCGGTGTTGCGGGCTGCCTCGACCCGGACGGGGCCTTCCAGACTGCCGCCATAGCCGCGACTGACGACATGGACCTTGTGGCCCCGCAGCGAAAGGCGGTCGATCAGGGCGATGACCGTGGGCGTCTTTCCCGCCCCGCCCGCAGTCAGGTTGCCGACGCAGATCACCGCGACCCGTGGCGCATAACCGGGTTGCCGCAACCGGCGGGCGGTCGCCGCGGCGTAAAGCCAGCCCAGCGGGGCAAGAAGGCGTGGCAGCAGCCCGGGGCGATCCGGCGCGCGCCACCAGAAACGGGGGGCGCGCATCACTCGTCCCCGTCCATGATGGCGCGGACGCGCTTCAGGATGGTTTCGGTCACCTCGGCCCCTTCGCTTGCCACGGCCCAGGCGGCCTGCGCCAGCCGGGCGGCCCGGTCAGGGGCAAGCAGGTCGCCCAGAGCGTCGCCAAGATCGCTGACCGAGGCCACGGCCCGGGTCGCCCGCGCCGCGCCAAGGCGGCCGAAGATCGGCCCCGAGCGGCCCGTGCGCGGCCCGTGCAGGATGGCGGACCCCAGGGCAGCCGCCTCCATCGGGTCTCGGGTCGGGCCCTTGCCCAGCAGGCTGCCGCCCAGGAAGCAGACCGGGGCCAGCCGATACCACAGGCCGTATTCGGCGGCGCTGTCGACGACAAAGACCTCGATGTCGGCCTCGGGCTCTTGCTCCAGCGCGCGCTGAGCGACGGCGCAGCCCTCGGCCTCAAGCTGACGGGCCAGGGGGGCGGCACGGGCCGGGTCCTCGGGCATCAGGATCATCAGCAGACGGTGCGAATGCTGCAGCGCCATGCGATGCGCTTGCAGGACCGCCGCCTCCTCGGCCTCGCTCACGCCGGCGGCGAACCAGACCGGCCTTGCGGCAAGCAGCTTGGCCAGGGCGGACCGCTCGGTCTCGGGCGCGGGCAGGACGACGGTGTCTTCTTCCATCAGGCCGGTGACGGCCACCGCCGACAGCGCGGCCCCCCCCTTGCGGAACGCCCGCGCCGCCGCCTCGTCCACCGCCATGATCAGCCGGAACCGCGCCAGGGCCGAGCGCATCAGGCCGGGATACCAGCCGTCCCGTTCCCGCAGGAAGACCGGCATGCGGCCGTTTACGACCAGCATCGGGATCTTCCGCTCGGAGGCTTCATGCATCACGGCCGGGCGCACCTGGCCCCCGGCGAAAAGTGCAATCTCGGGCCGCCAGTGATCCAGGAAGGACCGGGCGTCCGCGGGGGTGTCAGCGGGAGGCGGCTGGACCAGGATGCCGGGCGGGGCGGCGATCTCGGCCGGCAGGGTAAGCAGAACCGGGACGCCATCCTCATCGACCAGACGGCGAGCCAGAGCCTGCATCGGGCTGACCGACGCCTCGTCCGGCGCATGCAGCCAGACCAGCCGACCCGCGGGCCGCGGCGGACGGACCTGCCCCTCGGTCTGCTCGCGCCGCTGGCCAAGATTGTACAGCGTCAGGGCCAGCGAGGATGGCATGGGATCAGTCGCCCAGCTCCTCGGTCGCCGAGCCGGGCTTCGCCTCGTCGCGCAACCTGTGGATATGGGCGATGAAATAGCGCATGTGGGCGTTGTCCACGGTGCGCTGCGCCTCGGCCTTCCAGGCGGAGAAAGCGGCCTCATAGTTCGGGAACATCCCGACGATGTGGATCTGGCCCACGTCGCGGAAGACGTTGGTCTGGGGGTCCACCAGCTCGCCACCAAAGACGAGATGCAGGCGCTGGGTCATGGTCGGCTCCGTATCATGCGATGCATCATGCAATCGCGCGCGACCCTATCCGCTTCGCACGCCGGGGGGAAGATGCGGGCCGATTGCGGCCTGGGGTCTTGCGCTGCGCGGCACGAAGGGCAACATTACCTCGGGGTGCGGAAAGCGCCAGGATTGAAAACAGGGGGTTTTACGTGGACATCCAGGACCTTATCGGCTGGCCGCTGGTCTATATCTTCATCGCTCTATTCATCATCATCTCGATCTTCCTGGGCGTGCGCATCGTGCCCCAGTCGGAAAAGCACGTGGTGGAACGCTTTGGCCGGCTGCGGTCGGTGCTTGGGCCGGGGATCAACTTCCTGGTTCCGTTCCTGGACCGCGTCGCCCACAAGGTG